>DATAGF010000182.1:0-2893 GCA_036257075.1 Miltoncostaeaceae bacterium | reverse complement strand
GCGCGCTCGCGCTCCCAGACCCCCTGCCACTTGGACTCGACGGGCGCAGGGTCGTACCGTTCCGGCAGGATTCGGGCAGGCGCCGACACGCCGGCGAGTATCGCACACCCCCCCTGGACGACCCGCTGACCACCACCCGCCCCCAAATCGTGATCCGGCAGGCGATCCTGCCCGAGCACCTCGCCGAGATCGTGGGTCTCTACGAAGCCCACGGATGGACCCACGCGGGCGACCCCGACCGCCTGAGGAGGGCCATCGAGGCCTCCTCCTACTCGGTCGTCGCGCTCGAGGAGGAGCGGGTGGTCGGCTTCGCGCGGGCCATGTCCGACGAGGCCTTCGCCGTCTACATCGCCGACATCCTCGTCGCCCCCGACAGGCAGCGTCAGGGCATCGGGCGCACGCTCGCCGAGGCGATCATGGACCACTACCCCATCGACCGCTTCCACCACCAGGTGCTCGTGGCCGAGCGCGGCGCCGAGGGCTTCTACCGCAAGCTCGGCATGGTGCCGGTCGCCTCATACGGGCTCACCGCGTTCATCCGCGCCCGGCGGTGAGCGGGCCGGGCGGTCCAGGCCCGATCGCCCGGGCCGTGCGCTTCGCGCGGATGGCGGGGACGTCGATCGCGGCCCCGGACGCCGCGCCCTGGGTCACCGACTTCCTCAACGCCGCCTACTACGCGCGCCCGGAGGCGGAGCGCCACGTCGACGACCTGCGCCTGGCCTTCTGCGTCCTCACGACCCGCTGGAGCCGGCTCGGCGGCAGGAGGCTGCACCTGACGGACCTGCGGGCGTTCCACCGCGCCTACCGGCGGCGCTTCCGCCGGGACGGAGGCCGCGGGCGGCTCACGCGGGGGGACCTCCTCGAGGGCGGAGACCGGCTCCTCGGCCCGTGGTTCTCGGGCGGGTACGCCGACCCGGCGCGGCGCGGCTGGGGGATCGTCTTCGAGAGCGCCTTCGAGCGGGAGGCCCACCGCCCCGAGCGGCGGATGGCCCACGCCAAGGTCGGGGAGTTCACGCCCCCCTCCGCTCCGCCCGGCCGGCGCGTCTGGAAGACCTACGAGCCGGTCCCGGTAGCCGACGTGGACCTGATGATGGAGCGGCTCACGGCGCCGGCGTCGTGGCCGGACTTCGGCTCCGACCACGGGCGCTTCACCCCGCTGCGCCCCGGCGGCCTGCTCGGCCAGACCTTCGAGATCGAGGTGGTCGCCGGGGCGGGCACCCGCCATCCCCTCCTGACGCGCGGCTACGTCACGTGCACGCGGCTCGAGAACGGCGACCGGCCGCAGGGCCTCGAGTCGCTGGTGGCCGAGATGGACGCGGGCCTGGCGGGCGTCGGGGCGCGCACCCTTCCCGACGGCCACCACGCGGTGGCGGTCGCGCAACTCACGACCCACGCGGGCCACTTCATGGGCCCCGGCCTGAGCCATCTCGTGGTCTCGGCCGGCCCCGGCGGCGCGGCCCTGCGCGACGTGGGGAGCTGGGACCCGATGCGGTTCCCGATGAGCCTCGCCTACCGCCTCGGCGGCAAGGAGGCGCAGCGCGCCTTCTGGGGGGAGCGCGGCGCGGCGAACAGCCTGCTGCACCAGCTCGCCGCCCCCTGACGCTCATCCGGCGACCGGGAGGGCGCGTGCCCGGCCGAGGCGCGGCATCAGCAGCAGGCCGCCGGCCAGGAAGCAGACCGCCCCGAGGAAGGTCGTCGCGTTGGTCGCGTCCGCGTTCAGGACCTCGCCGGTGTCGGGGAGGATGAACGATGTGATCGCCGAGATGCCGAAGAAGACCGAGCCGATCATGTTGAGCATCGCGATGCGCCACGGCGCGTCGCCGCGCCGCCGGCACCAGGGCCGCCCGCAGAGCGCCACGATCGCGATGTAGCTCGCCACCAGGAAGCAGATCGACCCGGCCGCGTCGGGGGCCCAGACCCGGCGGATCTGCTCCTGGGTGTCGAGCGCGTCGTTCAGGCCCGCGAGCGTGGTCCAGTTGAAGAACAGGGTGCCGACGAACTGGACGGCCGTGGCCAGGCGGTCCAGCCAGCCGCCGCCCATGACGGCCTGCGCCAGCTGCAGCGCGGCGGCGCAGGTGAAGAAGATCGAACCGACGAAGAAGGTGATGCCGACGGCGGTCGGGTCGGCCCGTGCGGCGACGTAGGGGAACGCGCCGAGCGCGAACCCGGCCGACCCGATCGCGAACAGCAGGCCGATCCACCAGTCGAGCCGGCGGATGCTCACGGGCCGGGGCGCTAGGCGTGGCTGAAGCCGCTCCGGACCGACGTCCAGGGCGTGCGGCCGGGATCGCCGGCGAAGCGGTCGATGACGTCGCGCATGTCGTCCAGCAGGAGGTCGGCAAGGTCCCGGCGCAGCCCGTGGCGCACGACGATGCGGCAGATGGCGAGGTCGGTCAGGTCGGCGGGCATCGTGTACGCCGGCACCTGCCAGCCGTAGGCGCGCAGCGCCTCCGAGAACTCGAAGACCGAGAAGTTGGCGCCGTCGGCCGTGGTCCACGAGAGCACCGGCAGGTCGGTGCCGCGGGTCAGGATGCGGAACGGGCCCATGGCCTCGATCTCGTCGGCCAGGTGGAGCGCCACGTCCTGGGCGTTCTGCTGGATCCGGCGGTAGCCCTCGCGGCCCAGGCGGACGAAGTTGTAGTACTGCGCGATCACCTGGCTGCCGGGACGCGAGAAGTTGATGGCGAAGACCGGCATGTCGCCGCCCAGGTAGTTCACGTGGAAGACCAGCTCCTCGGGAAGGTCGGCGGCGTCGCGCCAGAGCACCCATCCGACGCCCAGCGGCGCCAGGCCGTACTTGTGCCCCGAGGCGTTGATCGACTTGACCCGCGGCAGGCGGAAGTCCCAGACCAGGTCGGGCTGGAGGAACGGCGCCACGAAGCCGCCGCTCGCC
>DATAGF010000125.1:0-5289 GCA_036257075.1 Miltoncostaeaceae bacterium | reverse complement strand
GCCCTCGAGCACCGGCGGGTGCCGCTCACGCTGATCGGCCACACCCACGTCCCGTTCGCCTGGCGGCTCACCACCGACGGGGCGATGGAGGCGGTCGGCGTCCCAGAGGACGGGCGGCTGGTCCTCGACGAGGGGCGCTGGCTGGTGAACCCCGGCTCCGTCGGCCAGCCCCGCGACGGCGACGCCCGCGCCGCGTGGGCGATCTACGACGACGAGGCGGGGGTGATCGAGTTCCGGCGCACGCCCTACGACGTCGCCGCCGCCCAGAACGCGATCCTCGAGGCGGGGCTCCCCTCCCTCCTCGCCCACCGCCTGGCCGAGGGGCGATGAGCGGCGCCTACCTGGACCACGCCGCCGCCACCCCCCTCGACCCGCGCGTCCGCGAGGCGATGGAGCCGTTCCTCGGCGGCGTCCCCGGCAGCCCCTCGAGCCTCCACGACTGGGGCCGCGGCCCCGCCGAGGCCCTGGAGCGCGCCCGCGGCCAGGTCGCGGCCCTGGTCGGCGCGGACGAGGAGGGAGTGATCTTCACCTCCGGCGCCGTCGAGGCGCGCAACCTCGCCGTGAAGGGGCTCCTCGCGGGCAACCGGGGGCTCGGCCGCCACGTCGTGGCGAGCGCCGTCGAGCACCCGGCGACCCTCGCTGCCTGCCGCACCGCCGAGCGCGCGGGGGCCCGGCTCGACCTCGTCCCCGTGGACGGCGAGGGACGGATCGCTCCGGCGGCGCTGGGCGAGGCGGTCGGCGAGGACACCGCGCTGGTGGCCGTCGTCCACGGCCAGCCGGACATCGGGACCCTGCAGGACGTCCCCGCCCTCGCCGCCGCCGCCCGCTCCGCCCGGCCCGAGGCGCGGATCGCCGTCGACGCCGGCGAGACGGCCGGGCTGGTGCCGGTCGACGTGGCCTCGATGGACGCCGACGCGCTGGTGCTCGGCGGCACCGCGCTCGGCGCCCCGGCCTGGGCGGGGGCGCTGGTCGTCCGCCCCGGGGCCCGCCTCCACCCCCTCATCGAGGGCGGCATCGAGGAGGGCGGCAAGCGCGCCGGCCCGGAGGCCCTGCCGGCGATCGTCGCGCTGGGCGCCGCGGCCGAGATCGCGCGCGAGGAGATGGCCGCGCGGGCGGCGCGGATGCAGGCCCTGGGCGAGCGCCTGGCCGCCGGGCTGCTGGCGGTCCCCGACGTGCGCCTGAACGGGCCGCGGCGGGGCCGCATTCCCGGGAACGTCCACGTGTCGGCGGGCTGGGTCGAGGGCGAGAGCCTCGCCCTGGCGATGGCCGCCCGCGGCGTCGCCGTCTCGCCGGGGTCGGCCTGCACCGCGCACGGCGGCAAGGCCGCCCCCACGCTGGAGGCGATCGGGCTCGAGCCCCCCTGGACCCACTCGGCGATCCTGCTCACGCTGCGCTGGACGACCACCGAGGCCGAGGTCGACGCCGCCGTGGCCGCGTTCGCCGACGCCGTTGCCGGGCTGCGCGCCATGAGCCCGCTGGCGCCGTGAGGGCGGCGACCCGGGTCGTCGACGCGCTCGGCACCTGGTGCCCGGTGCCGATCCACCTGGTGGACCGCGCCGCCCGGCGGGCGTCGCCCGGTGACGTCCTCGAGCTGCTCGCCGACGACCCCCTCATCGAGGTCGACCTGCCGGCCTGGTGCCACGCGAGCGGCAACGAGCTGCTCGAGCTGCGCCGCGAGGGGACGGACTACGTCGGCCTCGTGGCCATCACCCGTGGGCGTGATGGCGGTGCGCCACCGCGTGGCCCCGCCCCCGGGCGATCAGCCAGCGGTTGACCGGCAGGGCGACGACGAAGGCCACGGCCAGGGAGAACGCCAGCGCCCCCCAGAAGCGGCCGCTGTCGAGGCCGGCGTCCATCGCCCCCGGCACCGCCACCATGACGACGTTGTCGACGATCTCCATGACGGCGATCGACACCGTGTCGGCGGCCAGCGCCACGCCCACGGCCGACCGGAGCGGCATCCCCGATCGCACCAGCGGGATGAACGTCAGCAGGTAGCCGAAGAAGAAGGCCAGGACGACGGCGAGCGCGATCGTGGCCGCGTTCCCCCACCCGAACGCCGTGCCGATCACCATCCCGAGCACCTCGCCGATGGCGCAGCCGGTCAGGCAGTGCGTCGTAGCGGACACCGCCGCCCGCGTCAGATCGTCCACGAGGCCATAATGCCGGGGTGGCCGAGCCGCTGTACGCGATCATCCACGAGGCCGACGGCGACACGATCTGGCGCTGGCAGACCGGGCGCAAGGCGAAGTTCGTCGAGTACGGCGGCTACCACCGCGCCCGCGAGCTGGCCGAGGGGTCCGGCGCGGTGCTCGCGCTCTGGGGCTCTCAGTACGGCCTCCGCGGCGTGCCCGGCGACGCGACGCCCGACGCGGTCGAAGCGTCGGTCCGCGAGGCCATCGAGCGGGCCGACCAACACCCCTGACGGAGGTCGGCGATGTCCGAGAACGGAGACCGGGTCCGCGCCTTCTACGAGGGGGCCGCCAGCGGCCCGCCCGACATGGAGGTCTTCCACGAGGACGTCGCGTTCCGCATGCCCGAGGTGCTGCCCCACGGCGGCACCATCCGCGGCCGCGATGCCCTGGGCGCCTACTTCGGGGAGGTCATCTCGCGCTGGGACGGCTTCCGCGCCGCGCTCGACGACCTCGTCGACGGCGGCGAGCGGGTCGTGGCGCTCGGGCGCTTCTGCGGCACGCCGAAGGCCAGCGGCCGCTACGTGGAGGTGCCCTTCGCGCTCGTCTGGACCATGCGCGGCGGGCAGGCGGTCGAGGTGAACGAGTACACGGACACGGCGCTCCTGCTCGAGGCGCTCCGACCTTCGGGTGCCGGCGGCGCCTGACGAACACCTGTTCGCTACGATGCCGGCATGGGGCGCGCGGCACCGACCGGCGGACGTGAGCAGCTGCGCTGGCGCCTGGCCGACGACGACGCCGGCCGGCCCGACCTCCTCGGCGAGGCCGAGCGCCACCCCGGGCGCGGCGAGCTGGCGGGCCTGGAGCTGCTGCACGTCCGCGCCCAGACCATCATCAACCAGGTGCCCGCCTCGTCGCGGGTGCCGTTCCGCTGGACGATCAACCCCTACCGGGGCTGTAGCCACGGCTGCGTCTACTGCTTCGCCCGCCCGACCCACGAGTACCTCGGGCTCGGCATCGGCGACGACTTCGACCGCCGGATCGTCGTCAAGGTCAACGCGGTCGAACGGCTGCGCGCCGAGCTGCGCTCGCCGCGCTGGGCCGGCGAGAGCATCGCCATGGGCACCAACACCGACCCCTACCAGCCGGCCGAGGGCCGCTACCGGCTGACCCGGGGCATCGTCGAGGCGCTGGCCGAGGCTCGCAACCCGTTCTCGATCCTGACGAAGTCGACCCTGATCGGCCGCGACGTCGACGTGCTCTCGGAGGCCGCCCGGCGCGCCGAGGTCCACACCGCCCTCTCCATCGGCTGCCTGGACACCGACGTCTGGCGCGCCTCGGAGCCGCACACCCCGAGCCCGCGGCGGCGGATGGAGACGGTCGCCCGCCTCAACGCGGCCGGCCTGCGCTGCGACGTCATGGTCGCCCCCGTGCTGCCGGGCATCTCCGACTCCGACGCCCAGCTCGAGGAGGTCGTGCGGGCGGCGGTCGACGCCGGGGCGGCGGTCATCGCGCCCATCGCGCTGCACCTCCGGGGGCCGGTGCGCGACCACTACCTCTCCTGGCTCGCCGGCGCGCGCCCGGAGCTGCTCGGGGCGACCAGAGCCCTGTTCCGCGGCGCGTACCAGCCGCCCGCCGAGCGCGACGCCCTCAGCCGGAGGGTCCGCGAGCTGGTCGACAAGCACGGCGGCCGGCGCCGCGAGGAGGAGCCGGCGTCCTGGCGCATGGCCGACCCCGCGCCGGAGGGGCCGGAGCCGGAGCAGCTCGCCCTCCTCTGAGTGACCGGTCGCCCCCGCGGGGGCGGCGACTCAGAGGAGCGGCCGACCGGTCATCGCCGGGCCGGGGTCCCAGCCCATGAGGCCGCAGAGGGTCGGGGCGACGTCGCCCAGCGACCCGCCTTCGGCCAGCGCCAGGCCCGGCCGGTCGATCCAGAGCGGGACGGGATTGGCGGTGTGGGCCGTGTTGGGGCTGCCGTCGGGCTCGATCATGACCTCGCTGTTGCCGTGGTCGGCCGTCACGCACAGCAGGCCGCGGGCCTCGGCGACGGCCGCGCGGATCGCTCCCATGCAGCCGTCCACCGTCTCGATGCCCCGCACCGCGGCCTCCACGACCCCGGTGTGGCCGACCATGTCGGCGTTGGCGAAGTTGACGACGACCAGCTCGTCGCCCCCCTCCGCCAGCCCCCGCACCACGGCGTCCCGGATGCCGGCCGCGCTCATCTCCGGCGCCAGGTCGTAGGTCGGGACGTGCTGCGGCGACGGCACCAGCACCCGCCGCTCGCCCTCGAACGGCTCCTCGCGGCCGCCGTTGAAGAAGAAGGTCACGTGGGCGTACTTCTCGGTCTCGGCCACGTGGAGCTGGCGGCGGCCGGCCTCCGACGCCTCCTGGGCCAGCCCCTCGCGCACGTCCTGGGCCTCGAAGAGGGCCGGCGCGGTGAACTCGGCCTTATAGCGGGTCATCGTCGTGAGCTCGGGGAGGGGCGGCGACGGGCCGCGGTCGAAGGCGTCGAAGGCCGGGTCGATGAGGGCCATGGTGAGCTGGCGGGCGCGGTCGGGGCGGAAGTTCCAGTACACGACCCCGTCCTCGTCGCGGATGCGGTGCTCGTCGGGCGGGCCGATGACCGCCGGCTCGATGAACTCGTCGGTGACGCCAGATGCATACGAGACGTCGACCGCCTCGCGACCGCTGGTGCGCGGCTCGCCGACCCCGTGGACGATCGCGTCGTAGGCCCGCTTGGTGCGGGCCCAGCGCCGGTCCCTGTCCATGGCCCAGTAGCGGCCGACGACCGAGCCGACGACGACCCCCGTCGCCTCGATCTCGGCGACGGCGTCGAGGCCGGCGTCCGGCCGCGTGTCGCGCCCGTCGGTGAAGGCGTGGACGACGATCCGCTCGACCCCCGCCTGGCGCGCGAGTCGGATGAGGGCGAGGACGTGGCGCTGGCTGGCGTGGACGCCGCCCTCCCCCACCAGCCCGATCAGGTGCAGCGTGCCGCGGCGCCCCGCCTCGAAGGCCGATCGCAGGGCCGGCAGCCGGGCCATGGAGCCGTCGGCGATGGCCTCGTCGATCCACACGAGCATCTGCGGGACGCGGCGGCCTGCGCCGAGGTTCAGGTGTCCCACCTCGCTGTTGCCCTGCTGCCCCTCGGGCAGGCCCACCG
>DATAGF010000122.1:0-3276 GCA_036257075.1 Miltoncostaeaceae bacterium | reverse complement strand
AGCACGACGGTCTGGCCCTCGGGCGACAGCGGCTCGACGGCCTCCAGGTAGCCCTCGATGCGCGCGAACAGCGGCCGCGCCTCCCGGCCCCGCCCGGAGAGCGTGAGGGCGGCGGCGAATGAGCCGAGCAGCTGGGGCGGCTGGCCCGCGGGCAGGTACGAGGCCGCCTCCTGCATGCAGCGCAGCGCTTCGCGGCAGCGCCCGGCCATCGCCCGCGTCAGGCCTGCGTCGCAGAGCATCTGGGCGGCCCGCGCGGGGTCTCGCGGCCGCGCCCGGCGCGCCTCGCGCACCAGGAGGGAGAACGCCTCGTCGGAGCGGCTCGAGAGCATGGTGAGGAAGCCCCGCAGGTGGGCGGTCTCCGTCCGCAGCGCGCCGGCCGGCCCCGCCTCCCACAGGCGCTCGACGACCGCCGCGGCCCGCGGGGGATCGCCGGCGGCGAACCACATCTGCGCGGAGGCGAGGAGGTCGCCGCCGGCCCGCTCGGGCGGCTCTGAGAATGCCGCCGCCCGCTCGAACAGGGCCGCGGCGGCCGCGTAGCCGGTGCGCCCGGCCGCGCGGGCCGCGGCGCCCTCGAGCGCCTCCGCGACGTCCGGGTCCGGGCCGACCGCCGCCTCGGCCAGGTGCCAGGCCCGCTGCTCGAGGTCGCGCTCGGGGTCGAGCACCGCGGCGATCGCCCGGTGGGCCGCGCGCCGCTCGGCCGGCGCGCTGAGCTCCAGCAGCACCGGCCGCAGGACCGGGTGGCGCAACATCGCGCGCTCGTCCTCCAGCGCGAGGAAGCCCGCCTCCTCGGCCGCGACCAGGTCGTCCCGCGCCAGGCCCAGCTCGCCCAGCGCGGACGTCAGCGGCCCGAGCGCCCCGTCGACGCTGACGGCCGCGGCCGTCAGGGCGCTCCGCGGCCCCGGGGCGAGCCCCTCGATGCGGCGCCGGTAGGCGCCGGCGATGGCCTCCCCCGCGCGCAGGGGCCGCGGCAGCGCCGCCCGCCCGGCCCGCTCGTCGCCGCTCATGGCGCGGGGCAGCTCGACGATGGCGAGCGGGTTGCCCGCGGCGACGGCGAGGACCTCACGCGCGACGGCGGGGGCGAGCGGCGCGCCCGCAGTGGCCGCCTGGAGCAGCTCCCCGTCTGCCGGGGGGGCGAGCGGGGCGAGGATCAGCTCGGCCACGCCCGGCACGTCGATCCGCTCGGGCGCCAGCTCCCGCGAGGCCGCCAGGATGGCGATCGGCTCGTCCTCGATGCGGCGGGCGCAGAAGACCAGCGCCTCGCGCGTCGGCGCGTCGAGCCAGTGGGCGTCGTCGAGGACGATCAGCACCGGCGAGTCGGCCGCCACCGCGCCGATCAGGCTCAGGGCGGCGGAGTAGGCCGCGAAGCGGTCCGGCGCCGCGGGCGGCCCCAGCGCCAGGGCGGCGCGGAGGGCGGCGCGCTGGGGGGTGGGGACGGCGGGAAGGCACTCCAGCACGGGCGCGACGAGGTCCGAGAGCCCGGCGAACGCGAGGCCCGCCTCGGACTCCGTGGAGCGGGTCCGGAGCACCCGGAAGGCCTCGGCGTCGCGGACGGCGTCCTCCAGCAGGGCCGTCTTGCCGATGCCCGGCGGGCCCCGGAGGACGACGGCTCGCCCCCGTCCGCTGCGCGCCTCGTCCAGCGCGGCCCTGATCTCGGCCCTCTCGCCGGAGCGGCCCACGAGCACGAACCGATCATCCGCTCGCCCTGACGCTCCTGTCCAGAGGGTCAGGGAGGTTCAGGCGCCTCGCCCCGTCCCCCGCTCAGCGGCCGACGGCGGAGGCCTGGAGGTCCCGGATCACCTCGGCGAGCGCGGCGGGCCGGTTCGTGACGATGCCGTTGACGTCGCAGGCGATGAGGCGGCGCATCTCGTCCTCGTCGTCGACCGTCCAGGCGAAGACGCCGGCGCCGTGACGGTGCATCCGCTCCACCATGCCCTCGTTGACGATCTCGTAGGGCACGCCGACGCCCGCGCCGACGCCCTGGCTGCCGGCGTCTCCCATGGCGAGGCTCGCGAGCCCGGCCGCCGAGTCGACCAGGTGGATGACCGGGGAGTCGGGCGCGAGCTCGTCGAGGCGCTGCCAGACCTCGGGGAGGAACGAGATGTAGGTGACGCTGCCCTCGGCGTCCGCGGCGCGGACGGCCGCGACGGCGTCGTCCACGATGTCGGCCTCCTTGAGGTCCACGTTCACCCGCACCCGGCCGACGGCGAGCGCGAGGACGTCGGCCAGCCCGGGGATGCGCTCGCCGTCGCCGGCGTCCAGCGCCCGCGCCTCGGCCGCTGTCATGCTCCGCAGCTCCCCGCTGCCGGAGGTCGTGCGGTCGACCGTCGCGTCGTGCATCAGCAGCAGGACGCCGTCGGACGTCCGGCGGACGTCGCACTCGACCACGTCGGCGCGTTGGGCGATGGCGAGCTCGAAGGCCGGGAGCGTGTTCTCGGGCCGGTCGGCCGACGCCCCCCGGTGGGCCACGTTCCAGACGCGGTGGCTCGTTCCCATCGCTCCCATCCTACGCCGCGCCCCGGGCGGGCGGCCCCCGCGCCCGGCTCGCCGCCGCAGCGCGCCGCGTCGGTAACATCGCCGCTGTGACCACCTCGTCGAGGGCGGCGGCGCCGGCCGGGGGGCTCGGGCTCGTGCCCGCCCTGCTCGGCCTGGTCCGCTTCTCGCACACGATCTTCGCCCTGCCGTTCGCGTTCGCCGCGGCCGTCCTGGCCCGCATGGAGGTGCCGCGCGCCGCCGTGCTCTGGTGGATCACGGTGGCCATGGTCGGGGCGCGCAGCCTGGCGATGGCGCTCAACCGCCTGATCGACGCCGACATCGACGCGCGCAACCCGCGGACCGCCTCGCGCGAGATCCCGTCGGGGCGCCTCACCGTGGCCCAGGTGGCCGGCTTCTGCGTCATCAGCCTCGCGGTGCTGCTGCTCGCGGTCTCCCAGCTGCCGCGCGAGACGTGGGTCCTCTGGCCGATCCCGGTGGCGGCGTTCGTGATCTACCCCTTCACGAAGCGCTACACCTGGCTCTGCCACATCGCCCTCGGGCTGACCATCGGGCTGGCGCCGGTCGGGGCCTGGCTGGCGGTCACGGGCGACCTCGGCGTCGCGCCGATCCTGCTGGGCCTGGCGGTCGCGTGCTGGATCGCCGGCTTCGACATCATCTACGCGCTGCTCGACCTGGAGTTCGACCGGGCGGCGGGCATCCAGTCGATCCCCGCCCGCTTCGGGGCCTACGAGGCCCTCTGGGTCACCCGCGGGCTGCACGCCGCCGCCCTCGCCCTCCTCGTCG
>DATAGF010000153.1:0-4757 GCA_036257075.1 Miltoncostaeaceae bacterium | reverse complement strand
CGCTCGGCATCTGCGCGACCTTGGGTTCCTCGACAGCCCCAATTCCCTTAACGTCCGTTGAACCCCTCCTTCGCCCTTCCGCGATACAACCCCGGACGTGACCGGCCTGCCGCCCCTCGAGCCACGCCCGCGCACCGAGGGGCTCCCGCCCCTCGCCCCCCGCCCCGAGCGCGGCCCCGGCCTCCCCCCGCTGGACCCCCCGCCCCCGCGCGGGCCCCTGCCCCCGCTGTCGGAGCGGGCCGGCGGCGATCCCGACCGCCCGCACGCCGTGCCCAAGCGGCGGGTCTCGCCGCGCCGCCTCGGCCTGGTCGCCGCTGTCGCCGCGGGCCTCGTGCTCGCCGGCGGCGTCGGGGCACTGACCGCCGAGCTGGTCGGCGACGACGCGCCGGCCGAGCCTCAGGTCGCCGAGACGCCGGCCGTGACGGCGACGCCGCAGGCGGCCCCCGGCGCCGAGCCCGACCTGGCCAACGCCGTCCAGCGCGTCCAGACCTCCGTGGTCCAGGTGCGCACGACCGCCGGCAGCCAGGGGAGCGGCGTCATCCTCGCCCCCTCCGGCCTGATCGTCACGAACAACCACGTGATCCGCGCCGGCGGCTCGGTGAGCGTGGTGACCAGCGATGGGCGCGAGGTGCCCGCCCAGGTGGAGGAGGCCGACCCGCGCCAGGACCTCGCCGTCCTGCGCGCCTCCGGCGCCGTGGGGCAGGGCGCCCTGCTCGCCGAGGAGCCCGACGGCGGCCTGCGCCAGGGCGACCGGGTCTTCGCCATCGGCAGCCCCTTCGGCCTCCAGAACACCGTCACGGCCGGGGTCGTCAGCGCCGTGGGCCGGACCAACCAGGAGGGCGTCCCGATGATCCAGATCGACGCCCCGATCAACCCCGGCAACTCGGGCGGCGGGCTGTTCGACCTGCGCGGGCGCCTGGTCGGCATCCCCACCTCGATCCTGGGGCCCATCCCCGGCAACGTCGGCATCGGCTTCGCCGTCCCGGCGTCCCGGGTCCGCGAGCTCGTCGAGAGCGCCCCCTAGCACCCAACGGAAGGACTGCACGCGATGGACGACAGCATCGAGCGCGGCGAGCCCACCGCGGTCCCGAGCGCGGGCGCATCGCCCCGGGAGCGCATGGAGGCCGTCCTCTACGAGCTCCGGCGCGTGATCGTCGGCCAGGACCGCCTGCTCGACCGGGTGCTCGTGTCCCTGCTGGCGCGCGGCCACGTGCTGCTCGAGGGCGTCCCCGGCCTCGCCAAGACGCTCACCCTGGAGACCGCCGCGCGCGTCTGCGGCGGGCGCTTCAGCCGCATCCAGTTCACGCCGGACCTGGTCCCGTCGGACGTGGTCGGCGGCCAGGTGCTCGACCGCCACGGCGACTTCACGACCCGCCTCGGCCCGGTCTTCGCCAACTTCGTGCTCGCCGACGAGATCAACCGCGCGCCGGCGAAGGTCCAGTCGGCGCTGCTCGAGGTCATGGCGGAGGGCCACGCGAGCATCGCCGGCCAGAGCCACCTGACGCCGAAGCCGTTCTTCGTGCTCGCCACGCAGAACCCGATCGAGAGCGAGGGCGTCTACCCGCTGCCGGAGGCGCAGGTCGACCGCTTCGCGATGAAGCTGATCGTCGGGTACCCGTCGGTCTCCGACGAGGAGGAGATCGTGCGCCGGATGGCCTCGGACCCGCCCCGCGCCCGCCAGCTCCTCGACCCCGCGCAGATCGTCGAGCTCCAGGAGGCGGCCGACAGCGTGTTCGTCGACCACCGCGTGCGCCAGTACGCCGTCCGCCTGGTGAACGGCACCCGCGAGCCGGCCCAGGAGGGCCTGGCCGACCTCGAGCCCTACCTCGACCTGGGCGGCTCGCCGCGCGCCTCGCTGGCGCTGATCCGCGGAGGCCGTGCGCTCGCGGTGATCCGGGGCCGGAACTACGTCCTGCCGGAGGACGTCCACAGCCTCTTCCACGACGTGCTGCGCCACCGCGTGGTGCTCTCGTACGAGGCGCTGGCCGCGGACGTGAAGCCCGACCAGGTCCTGGACGCCGTCATCGACGCCGTCCCGCAGCCCGACGTCGAGCTCGGCAGTGGCCGCTCCGTCGCGTAGCGACACCTGGCCTGGCGCGGCGCCGAGGGCGGCCCCGAGCGCCGACGCGGTCCTGCGCCGCGTCGAGCTGCGCGTCGCGCGGCGCCTCGACGGCCTCATGCAGGGCGAGCGGCGCGGCCGCCGCCCGGGCCCGGGCGCCGAGGCCTCCCTCACCCGCTCCTACGAGGACGGCGACGACGTCCGCTGGGTGGACTGGCCCCTGAGCGCCCGCCTCGGGGAGCCGATGGTGCGCGTGCCCGAGATCGAGCCCGTCCTGACGGCCTGGGCGCTCGTGGACCGGTCGCCATCGATGGCGTTCGGCACCCTCGACCAGACCAAGGACGAGCTGGCCCGTGAGGTGCTCGCGGGCCTCGGTGTGGTCATGCGCCGCCGCGGCGACCGCCTCGGGATCGTGGCGACCCGCGCCGGCGACCTGGACATCGTCCGCCAGCCGCGCGCGGACCGGCGCGGCCTGATCGCCGCGATCGCGGCGGTCGACGCCCTCCCCGCCGCGCCGGAGGGCGGGGGCCGCACCGACCTGGTGCGCGCGCTCACCTCGCTCGGGCGGATCGCCCGCCACCGGGGCGTCACCGTGCTGATCTCGGACTTCCCCCTCCAGCCGGGCCTCGAGCGCGCCATCGGCGGCCTCGGCCGCCGCCACGACGTGATCGCCATCGAGCTGCGGGACCGCCGCGAGCGCGAGCTGCCGCGCATCGGGCCGGTGGAGCTGCGCGACCTGGAGACCGGCCGGCGGCGCCTGGTCGACACGGCCGACCCGCGCTTCCAGGACCGCTTCGCGGCGGCCGTCGAGGCGACCGACCGCGCCCGCGAGGCCCTCCTGGCCCGCGCCGGTGCCCGCCACGTGATCGCCGAGACCGGCCGCGACTGGGTGCTGCCGCTGGCCCGCTCGCTCGGCCGCCCCGTCCGCCGCCGCCGGGCGGCGGCCTGATGCCCTCCTCGTCGCACCCGCGCTCTCGGCGGCGCGGGGGACTCGTCGGGCGGGTGACCGCATGAGCTTCCAGCAGCCCATCGCCCTGCTCGCCCTGCTGGCGGTCCCGCTCGTGCTGGGCGCCGTCGTCTGGTGGCGCCGCCGCCGGCCGGCTCCGGGCATCCCGTACCCCGACCTCGACGTCATCGCCAAGGCCGACCCCGGCCCCCGCCTGCGCCGGCACCTGCCGCTGGCCCTCGCCCTGCTGGCCCTCGCCGGGCTGGCCTTCGCCCTCGCCCGCCCCGAGGTCAACCGGGCCCAGCCGCGCGAGCGCGCGACGATCATGCTGGCCATCGACGTCTCGGGCTCCATGGCGGCCGCCGACGTCTCGCCCTACCGGCTGCGCGCCGCCCAGGACGCGGCGCTGACCTTCGCCGACCAGGTGCCGCGCCAGTACCAGGTCGGCCTGGTCAGCTTCAACGGCCGCGCCAACCTGCTCGTGGCGCCGACGACCGACCGCGACGCCCTCCACCGCGCGATCGAGAGCCTGGTGCCCGACGGCGCGACCGCGGTGGGCGAGGCCGTCGTCGCTTCGCTTGACGCCATCCGCGCCACCCAGGGGATCGCGCAGGACGGCGGCAAGCTCGAGGCCGCGCGCATCGTGGTGCTCTCGGACGGCGCGACCACGGTCGGCCTGCCCCCGTCGGTCGCCGCCGAGCGCGCGAGCCAGGCCGGCGTGCCGGTCTTCACGGTCGCCCTCGGGACGATGGACGGCGTGCTCGCCAACGGCCAGCGCGTGCCGCCCGACGTGGAGGGCATGCGCGACCTGGCCGACGCCACCGGCGGCGACGCCTTCGAGAGCCGCGACGCCGAGGAGGTCAGCGCCGTCTACGAGGAGCTCGGCTCGTTCATCGGCACCGAGCAGGTCAGGACCGAGGTCACCGCCTGGCCGGCGGGCATCGCGGCCGGCCTCCTGATCCTGGCCGGCGTCGCCGCCTGGCGCTTCGGCCCGAGGCTGTCGTGACCTTCCAGTCGCCCGACTGGCTCTGGGCGCTGCTGCTCCTGCCCGTCCTCGCCGCGGGCCTGGTGCTGTGGGCGCGCGGGCGGCGGCGGGCCGCCTCGCGGTGGGCCGAGCCCGGAGTGATGGCGGTGGCCCCGCGGGGGCGCACCCCGGTCCTGCGCGCGGCCGCGGCGGCGACGGCGCTCCTCGCGGTCGGCGCCGGCATCGTCGCCCTCGCGCGGCCGTCCGTCGAGGAGACGCGCCAGGAGCGGCGCAGCACCGTGATGATCACGCTCGACGTCTCCGAGTCGATGCTCGAGACCGACCTGCAGCCCAACCGCCTGAGCGCGGCGGTGGACGCGGCCGAGCGCTTCCTCGACGAGGCCCCGGACGACACGGCGGTCGGGATCACCACCTTCGCCGACCGGGCCTCGGTGGTGCTCGCGCCCACGACCGACCGCGACGACGTCCGGCGGGCGCTCGACGGCATCGGCGGCACCCGGGTCGGGACCGCCCTCGGCGAGGCGGTGGCGGTCTCGCTCACCGCGCTCGAGGCGGCCGGCGCGGTCGAGGAGCCGCCCCCGGCGGACCCGTCCGACTCGCCGGGCCGGGTGCTCGTGCTCACCGACGGGGCGAACTCGATCCGCCGCGCCACCTCGCCGGAGGCGGCGGCCCAGCGCGCCGCGGCGGCGGGCGTCCCCATCTACACGATCCTGCTCGGCGACGACCCCGGCCGGCCGGACCAGCCCCTCCCGTCGGAGACGCTGGCG
>DATAGF010000061.1:0-7881 GCA_036257075.1 Miltoncostaeaceae bacterium | reverse complement strand
TCCGGCACCTGAGCCCGCTACGCCAGGCAGCGCTCCCCGAACAGGGTCTTGAGCTCGGCCACCAGGCCGTTGTCGCGCGGGTCGACGCGGAACTGCTCGCCCAGGCGGTAGCGGCGCGGCCCGGCGCCGGTCTCCACCTCGACCACGACCGGCACGTCGCCGCTGTGGTCGGCCAGCAGGCGCCGCAGCTCGTTCAGGGGCGTCGCCGAGAGGCGCGCGAGCGGCACCCGCACCCTCAGGCGCTCCTCCTCGCCGCCCTCCTCGGGGAGGAAGGCGCGCACCGTCTGGGCGACGAGCTTCGTCTCGCCCTCCCCCTTCTGGTCCACCCGGCCGGCGATCACCACCATCGCGTCGGCCACCAGCAGCTCCCGGGCCTCGGCGAGGACGGCCGGCACGATGACCACCTCCACGGACCCCTCCAGGTCGTCCAGGCGCGCGAACATCATGGGCTCGCCGCGACGGGTGGTGATGTGCTTCACGGCGCCCACGAGCCCGCCCACGGTCACGGCCTCGCCGTCGGCGCGGTCGACCACCTCGCCCACGCCGCAGGTGACCGCCCGCGCGAGCTGGCGGCGGCAGTCGTTCAACGGGTGGCTTGAGACGTAGAGGCCGAGGGCCTCCTTCTCGGCCGCGAGGAGATCGTCGCGCGGCATCTCCGCCGCCGACACCGGCGGGTCGAGCTCGATCACGGCCGGCGCGCCCCCCTCGATGCCGCCGAACAGCGACTCCTGGCCGGCGGCGAGGTCGAGCCGGCGGCGCGCCGCCTGGCCCATCGCAGCCGGCAGGCCCTCGAGCATCCCCATGCGGGTGGCCCCGGTGGAGTCGAGGGCCCCGCCGCGGATGAGGCTCTCCAGGGCACGCTTGTTGACCTGGGCCTGGTCGACGCGGCGGCAGAAGTCCCAGATCGACTCGAACGGGCCCCCGTCGTCGCGGGCCGCCAGGATTGCCGCGACGGCGTTCTCCCCCACCCCCTTCACGGCCGTGAGCCCGAACCGGATCTCCCCCGGCCCCGTGACCGCGAAGTCGGGGCCGCTCAGGTTGACGTCGGGCGGCAGCACTGCCAGGTCCATCTCGGCGCAGGCGGCGACGTAGAAGGGGACCCGGTCCTTCGTGTCCATCACCGAGCTCAGGAGCGAGGCCATGTACTCGGCCGGGTGGTTCGCCTTGAGGTAGGCCGTGCGGTAGGCCAGCAGGGCGTAGCAGGCGGCGTGGCTCTTGTTGAAGGAGTAGTCGCCCGCCGCCTCGCAGAGGCTCCACAGGCGCCCGGCGACCTTCGCGTCGGTCCCGCTGGCCAGGCAGCCCCCGATGAACTCGTCCTTGAGCGAGGCCATCAGGACCTTGTCCTTCTTGCCCACCGCCTTGCGCAGGTCGTCCGCGCGGGCGGGCGAGAAGCCGGCGATCTCGCGCGAGATCGCCATGAGCTGCTCCTGGTAGACGGCCACGCCGTAGCTCGGGCCGGTGATCGCCTCGAGGCGGGGGTCCTCGAACGTCACCCGCGTCGGGTCGCGCTTGTTGCGGGCGTAGGTGCTGATGAAGGCCATCGGGCCCGGCCGGTAGAGGGCCACCAGGGCGATCAGGTCGTCGAACTCGGTCGGGCGCACCTCGCGGAGCGCCTCGCGCATCCCGCTCGACTCGAACTGGAAGACGCCGATCGCCTCGCCGCGGGCGAGCATGTCGTAGGTCCGCGGGTCGTCGAGCGGCACCGTCTCGATGTCGAGCTCCTCGCCGCTGCGCCTCGCGATCAGGTTGAGGCAGCCCTGGATCACGTCCAGGTTGCGCAGCCCCAGGAAGTCCATCTTGAGGAGGCCGAGGCTCTCAACGTCGTGGTCGGGGACCTGTGTGACCACGTTGCCGTCGTCGTCCAGGCGGACCGGCAGGTAGTCCGTGATGTCGCCCGGCGCGATCACCACGCCGGCCGCGTGGACGCCCTCGTTTCGCACGAGGCCCTCGAGCGGCCGGGCGGTGTCGATGATCTCCCTCGCGACCGGATCCTCGGCGTAGGCCTGGGCCAGCTCGGTCCCGGGCTTCATGGCGTCGTCGAGGCGGATGCCGATCGGCCGCTCGGGGACGAGCTTGGCGATGCGGTCCACCTGGCCGTAGCTGTGGCCGAGCACGCGGCCGGCGTCGCGCACGACCGCGCGCGCCAGGAGCTTGCCGAAGGTCCCGATGCGCGCCACGGCGGAGGAGCCGTACTTCTCGGTGACGTACTGCACCACCCGGTCGCGGCCCGCCACGGAGAAGTCCGTGTCGATGTCGGGCATGCTCCTGCGCCCCGGGTTGAGGAAACGCTCGAACAGCAGGCCGTGCGCCAGCGGGTCGAGGTCGACGATCCGGAGGGCGTAGGCGACCAGCGAGCCGGCGGCCGAGCCGCGCCCGGGGCCGACCGCGACGCCGTTCTCGCGGGCCCAGCGCATGTAGTCCCAGACGATCAAGAAGTAGCTGGCGAAGCCCATCTCGCCGATCACGCCCAGCTCGAAGCGCAGCCGCTCCTCCGCGCCGGCCGGCGGGCCGTCCGGGTAGCGGGCGACGACGCCCTCGCGGCAGAGGCGCTCCAGGTAGGTCTCGGCGCTCTCGCCGCCCGGCACCGGGAAGCGCGGGAGCTTGACGTCGCCAAGCGGCAGCCGGAGCGCCGAGCAGCGCTCGGCGACCTCGACCGAGACCGGAATCGCGTCGAGGAAGTCGGGCAGCGCGGCCGCCATCTCGGCGCCGGTCTTGAGGTAGTACTCCTTCGTGTCGAACCGGAAGCGGGCGGGGTTGCTCAGCACGTCGCGGGTCTGGATCGCGAGCAGCGCCTCGTGCGCGTCGGCGTCCTCGCGGCAGGGGTAGTGGGCGTCGCAGGTCGCGACCAGCGGCAGGCCGGCGTCGGTCGAGAGCCGGCGCAGGTGGGCGTTGATCGCGGTCTGCGACTCCATGCCGCCGTGCTGGACCTCGACGTAGACGTCGTCGCGCCCGAAGATCTGCGTCAGCGCGTCGAGCTCCGCCCGGGCGGCCGCGGCGTCGTCCGCCTCGATCGCCTCGCACACGACCCCGGACAGGCAGCCCGTGAGCGCGATGATGCCGTCGGCGTGGCGGGCCATCAGCTCGTGCGAGATGCGCGGCTTGCGGTGGTAGCCCTCGAGGTAGCCGGCCGAGCAGAGCCGGATGAGGTTGTAGTAGCCCTCGGTGGTCTCGGCCAGGAGGGTCAGGTGGTTGCGCCGCTCCCGCCCCGGCCGCGCCTCGTGGTCGGGCACGACGTAGGCCTCCAGCCCGACGACCGGCGTGATCCCTCTCGCCGTCGCCTTGCGGTAGAGCTCGACCGCCCCGCTCATCACTCCGTGGTCGGTGAGCGCGACCGCCGGCTGGCCCATCTCCTCGACCCGGTCCAGCAGCCGCTCGATGCGGCACGCCCCGTCCAGGACGGAGTAGTCGGAGTGGACGTGGAGGTGGGCGAAGGGCGGGGTCGCGGGCGCCGTCATCGGACGCTGAGGCTACCCGCGGACACGGGGCCCGACAAGGGACCGTTCACGCTAGATGCGGGGGTTCCCGGCGGCGCCCGGCGCTATCCCTAGCGCACCGGGCCCGGCGTCAGTCATCCAGGCTCGCCACCAGCCGCGAGAGCCCTCGGGCGAGCGCGGCCCGCTCGCGCGCGGGGAGCGACTGCACGAGCTCCCGCTTGGTCCTCGCGACCCGGGGCATCGCGGCGTCGATGCGTTCCCGGCCGGCGTCCGTCAACCGGACGAGCACCCGCCGGCCGTCCTCCGGGTCCGGGCGGCCCGTGACCAGCCCGCCAGCCTCGAGCCGCCTCAGGATGTTGGCCGTGCCCCCGGTCGTGACGTAGGTCGCGCGCGCCAGGGCGCTCGGGGCCAGCTCGGTCGGCGAGCAGGCGACCCTGCTGCTCATTTTTCGTCCCCGGCGGGCTGGAGCGCTTCTTCGTCCCCCGGGACGGCGAGCGGCCGGACCCCGCCGCCTTCGGCCTGACGTTCCCCGAGACCGGCCGGGGCGGCCGACGTGTCGCGCCGCGCTGCGGAGGTCTCGCGCTGCGATGCGGGCGTCTCGCCGTCCGATCCGGGGCTTTCGCCCCGCGCCCCGGCGGTCGTACGCTCGCGTCGTCCGGCAGCGTGAGATCGGAGGGAACATGACCGCCACCGAGACGGCCACCCGGCTGCTCGAGGCCTTCAACGACGCCAACTGGGAGGCTTTCCGCGCCGGCGTGACCGACGACGTCGTCTACGTGGAATCGGGGACCGGCCGGCGCATCGAGGGCGCCGATCCCTACCTCGCCCTGTGCCAGGGCTGGCGCATGGCGCTCCCCGACGTCCGCGGGACCGTGCACCGGTCGCTCGAGGGGGACGGCGTGGTCGCCCAGGAGGTCACCTGGACGGGGACCCACGACGGCCCGCTCCCGACGCCCAACGGGGACATCCCCGCCACCGGCCGGCCGGTCAGCGTGGACGCGACGCTCTGGATCGAGGTGCGCGGCGACGCGGTCGCCGAGGTGCACCACCACCTCGACGTGATGGCGCTCATGGCCCAGATCGAGGGGATGCACGACTAGCGGCGACGGCCCCGTTCCACGGCGAGGCGGGGCGCGCCTGGTGGAGCCTCACCGGCACCGCCACGCCGTCCTCGGCAGCGACCATGGTGAAGACCGCCCGGCAGACGTGGCGGGTCTCCTTCGCGACGGGGTCCTCAGCCCGCGCGTCGAGCTCCACGCGCAGCGAGGAGGTCCCGACCCCGACGAGCCGCGCGGTCACGTGGCAGACCTCCCCGGCGTGGACCGGGGCGGACCAGACGCAGTCGTCGACCGCCTTGAAGTAGACGGTCTGGTCGGGCGCCACCGCCCGCGTCGCCACGACCCAGGCGGCCATGTCCATCCAGCTCATCATGTGGCCCCCGTGCATGACGCCGAGCGTGTTCGCCTGGGCCGGCATCACGAGGATCGACAGCACGTAGGGCTCGGTCAGGGGGCGGCCGTCACTCATGGGCGCCGATCGCCCGCGCGATCACCATCTTCTGCACCTCCGAGGTCCCCTCGCCGATCTCCAGAATCTTCGCGTCGCGGTAGAGCCGGGCGATCGGCGTCTCCTCCATCCAGCCGTAGCCGCCGTGGATGTGGAGGCTGCGCTCCGCGACGGTCTGTGCCAGCCGCCCGGCGGTGAGCTTCGCCATCGCCGCGAGCTTGGTGACGGGCCCGCCCTCGTCCTTGGCGCGCGCGGCCGCGTAGAGCAGGCTCCGCCCCGCCGCGATCTCGGTCGCAATCTCGGCGAGCCCGAACTGGATGGCCTGGAAGCCGACGATCGGGCGCCCGAACTGGCGCCGGTTGCGGGCGTGTTCCAGGGCGAGCTCGAAGGCGCCCTGGGCGAGCCCGACGCCGATCGCCGCGATGGCGATGCGGCCGCCGTCGAGCGCCCCGAGCACCTGGCGCATGCCGGCGCCTGCCGGCCCCAGCCGCGCCTCGGGCCCGAGCTCGACGCCATCCAGGTGGACCGGCCGCGTGTCCGAGGCGCGCCAGCCGATCTTGCGCAGCGGCGGGCCGGGCCGGTACCCGGGCGCGTCCGCCGGCACGATGAAGCAGCTGACCCGCCCGTCGTCCTCGCGCGCGGTGACCGTGCAGCAGGCCGTGATGTCGGTGCCCGAGCTGGTGATGAACATCTTCTCGCCATCGATCCGCCAGCCGCCGCCCGGCCGGGCCGCCGCCCGGGTGCGGCAGGCGCCGGCGTCCGAGCCCGCCTCGGGCTCGGTGAGCCCGATCGCGCCGAGCCGCCGCCCGGCGGCCAGGTCCGGCACCCAGCGCCGCCGCTGGCCATCGTCGCCGTAGAGGACGATCGGCATCGTCCCGAGGCCGGTGTGCGCCGCCACGGTCACCGCGACGCTCGAGTCGACCCGCGCGAGCTCCTCGATCGCGACCGTGTACGAGAGCGTGTCGAGGCCGGCGCCGCCGAGCTCCTCGGGGACGGTCATGCCCATGAGCCCGAGCCCGCCCAGCGTCGCGATGATCTCGTAGGGGAAGCGGGCCTCCCGGTCGAGCTCCTCGGCCGCCGGCGCGATCTCGCGCTCGGCGACCTCGCGCACGGTGGCCCGCAGCTCGACCTGCTCGCGGGTGAGCCCCTCGTTCATCGGGCCGGGGCCGGAGCCCGCCCCGCGCGCGCCCGGCGCATGGCGGTCGCCAGGGTCGTCTCGCCGCTCGCCCAGGCCTCGCCGATGACCTCGCGCACGACCTCGTCGATCCGGTCGACCCGGTCCCGCACGCGGTCGGCGCGCCAGCCGTTGAGCTGCTCGGCGACGGCGACGAGCCCGCCGGCGTTCGCGATGAAGTCCGGCACGTAGCCGATGCCCGCCTCGGCCAGGCGGTCGGCCACCGAGTCGTCCGAGAGCTGGTTGTTGGCCGCCCCGACGACCCAGCGGCACCGCAGGAGGGGGACGGTCTCGGGGCGCAGGATGCCGCCGATCGCGCACGGGACGAGGACGTCGCAGGGGTGCCCCAGGACCTCCTCGGGGGCGACGACCTCCGCGCCGGTCCACGCTGCGGCCGCCGTCGCGCGCGCCGCCATCGCGTCGCCGACCCAGAGGCGGGCGCCCTCGGCGGCCAGCAGGCCCGCGACGGCGGCGCCGACCTTGCCGACGCCCTGGACGACGGCGCGGACGCCCTCCAGAGTCCCCTGGCCCGTGTCGGCCCGCCACGCCGCCCGGATCGCCGCGACGACGCCGCGGGCGGTCAGCGGCGAGGGGTCGCCGTCCCAGCCCGCCGTGCCGTCGGGCACGCCGAGCACGTACGGGCTGTGGCGCCGCAGGGCCGCCATGTCGGCGACCGTCGTGCCGACGTCCTCGGCCGTGTAGTAGGCGCCGCCGAAGAGGTCGAGCACGCCGGCGTAGGCGCGCCAAAGGTCCGCCGAGCGCAGGCGGCCGGGGTCGCCGGCGATCACGGCCTTCCCGCCCCCGACCGGCAGGCCGGCGGCGGCGGCCTTGAGCGTCATGCCCTCCGCGAGGCGCAGCGCGTCGATCGTGGCGCAGGCGTCGCTTGCGTAGGGGTGGAAGCGGGTCCCGCCGATCGCCGGCCCGGGCGCGGTGGAGTGGACCGCCACCACGACGCGCAGGCCGCTGGCCTCGTCCACAGCGTGGACCACGCGCTCGAAGGGCCCGACCGCCGCGTCGTCCAGGACCATCAGGCTCACGACTCCGCCTCGCCCAGGAGCACCGAGAGGCGCGCGTAGGCCCCGTCCTCCTTCGGGTATCGGACGGCGCGGAAGCCGGTCACCGACTCGGGGAGGCGGAGCGCCTCCTCGGCGGCGGCGCCCGCGAGCCGCCCGTCGCAGACGGCGCCCAGCACCTCGGCCTCGTACCAGTCGCGGAAGGCGCGCTCGCGCCGGTGCCAGGCGGGCATCAGCCGGCGCAGGAACCGCGCCCGCCGGATCAGGCGCAGCTGCCAGTCGCGCGTCTCCATGTCCCACTCGAGGTGCCGGCCCATGACGTCGAACGCCGGGCGGTTGAGGTGGACGTAGCCGATCCGGTCGCCCCGCGACGGGTCGATGCCGAAGCGCTCGCGGTCGCGGGCGTACTTCTTGGCGCTCGTGAGCTGGTGGGCGACGAACACCTCGTCCTTGATCGCCATCGTCCGGTGCAGGTTGTGGATCGCCGCCGGGATCAGGGCCGGCGCTGCCCCGCGGACGCGGTCGATCGCCGAGAGGTAGCGCTCGGCGTACGCGGGGCCGCCCCAGGCGACGATCTCCGGCAGCCGCGGCGCGAGCATCCTCATCGCGACCTCGCCCAGGAGGGCCGAGAGGCGCGCGTAGGCCGCGTCCTCCTTCGGGTAGCGGACGCCGCGGAAGCCCGTCACCGCCTCGGGGAGGCGGAGCGCCTCCTCCGCGGCGGCGCCCGCGAGCCGCCCGTCGCAGACGGCGCCCA
>DATAGF010000056.1:0-2436 GCA_036257075.1 Miltoncostaeaceae bacterium | reverse complement strand
ACCGGCAGGCCGCGCCGGTGGCGCAGGCCGCGGTAGCAGCCGATCTCCATGAGGCGCTTGATGTCGTTCGAGCGCTCGCGGCGGAGGTCGCCCTCGACGGTCAGCGTCTTCTCGATCACGTCGCGCAGTCGCCCGACCTCCTCCTCGGTGAGGTCGCGCACGTACGTGTCGCGGTTGATGCCCGTCGCCTGCAGCACGGTGTTGGCGGTCGAGCGGCCGATGCCGTAGATGTAGGTCAGCCCGATCTCGATCCGCTTCTCGCGCGGGATGTTGACTCCGGCGATGCGCGCCATCAGCCCTGCACCTGCTTGTGGCGGGCGTTCGGGCAGATCACGAGCACCTTGCCGTGCCGCTTGATGACGCGGCACTTCTCGCAGATCGGCTTGACTGATGCACGGACCTTCAACGGATCCCCTTCGGACCTGGGCGCGGGCAGCCCGCGGTGGCGCCCGCGGGCGACCGCTGATGTTAGCACCGCTCCCGCGGCCCGTCAGGGCAGGATCCGGAAGGCCCTGGTCGTGCGGGCGGCGGCCCCCGTGGCGGGCGCCGGCAGCCTGGCCACGAGGGTGTAGGGCCCGGGCTTCAGCGCCCTGCGGCGCAGGCGGCCGGTGCAGGTTCGGGCCCTGCGGGTCAACCCCCGCTGGAATGGGATTCAGGCCGCGGCCGTCAGGATCCGCGGGCCGTCGGCCGTGACGGCGACCGTGTGCTCCCAGTGGGCCGAGAGGCTGCCGTCCTTGGTGGTGATGGTCCAGCCGTCGTCGCCGAGCTCGACCTCGTGGGCGCCGGCGTTGACCATCGGCTCGATGGCGATGACGAGCCCCTCCGGGAGCTCGACGCCGGTGCCCGGGCGGCCGAAGTTGGGGACCTGGGGCTCCTCGTGCATCGAGCGCCCCACGCCGTGGCCCACCAGGCTCTGCACGACCGCGAAGGCGGCCGCCTCGACCTCGGTCTGGACCGCGTGGCCGATGTCGCCGAGGTGGCCGCCGGCCCGAGCCGCGGCGATGCCGCGCTCGAGCGAGCGGCGTGTGACCTCGATGAGCCGGGCGGCGATCGGCGAGACGGTCCCCACGGGGTGGGTGCGCGCCGCGTCCGTGACCCAGCCGTCGAGGATCACGCCGACGTCGAGCGACAGCACGTCGCCCTCGCGCAGGGCGTAGCCGTCGGGGATGCCGTGGACGACCTGGTCGTTGACCGAGGTGCAGATGGAGGCGGGGTACGGCGTCGGGCCCGGGTAGTCCTTGAACGCCGGGATGCCGCCGCGCGAGCGGATCAGCTCCTCCGCGACCGCGTCGAGGTGGGCCGTCGTGACGCCGACGTCGACCTCCGCGGCGAGCGCGTCGTGGGCCTCGGCGAGCACGGCCCCGGAGGCGGCCATGGCGTCGAGCTCGCCGGGCGTCTTCGGGACGATGCCGCGCGGCGACGGGGGCACGGGCGCGCTCCTGCGGGCCGGCTGGGCCGGCCTACGCGGACGCCGGGATGTGCGAGACGATCTGGGCATAGACCTCGTCGGGCGGCCGCTCGCCGTCGACCTCGCGCAGCAGCCCCCGCGAACGGTAGTAGTCGATGAGGGGGGCCGTCTGCTCGTCGTAGACCGCCAGCCGGTTCCTGACCGTCTCGGGCTTGTCGTCGTCGCGCTGGTAGAGGTCGCACCGGCCGCCGCCGGCCGGGCACGGGTCGCCCGGATAGGGATTGAAGACCTCGTGGAACGAGCGGCCGCAGCGCCGGCAGATCCAGCGCCCGGCGAGCCGCCGCACGAGCTCGTCGCGCGAGACGTTGAGGGAGATGGCCGCGTCGAGCGGGAGGTCCAGCTCCTCCAGCAGGGCGTCGAGGGCGTCGGCCTGGGGGACCGAGCGGGGGAAGCCGTCGAGGACGAAGTCCTTCCTGCCGTCGGGGCCGGTCAGCCGCTCGCGGATCATGCCCACGACGACGGCGTCCGGCACCAGCTCGCCGGCGTCCATGTAGCGCTTGGCCTCGCGGCCGAGCTCGGTGCCCTCGGCCACCGCCGCCCGGAGCAGGTCGCCGGTCGCGAGGTGCAGCAGCCCGAAGTCCTCGTGGAGGCGCTCGGCCTGGGTGCCCTTCCCGGCCCCCGGCGGCCCGAGCAGGATCAGCCGAGCTATGGGACTGTCCTGAAAGTCGGTCGCACGCCTGCCGGCTGCAAACCGTCGCCCTTCGGCGCCCGCGTCAACGCCGATGCCTCGAGGCATCGGCGTTGGCCGCGGCCATCCGAATGGCTCGGTTTTCGCCCGGCATCCGCACGACCTTGGTTTCCGGCCAGTCCCCTATTTGAGGAACCCCTCGTACTGGCGCATCATCAGCTGCGCCTCCATCTGCCGCATCGTGTCGAGGGCGACGCCGACCACGATGAGGATGGACGTCCCGCCGAGCACGCCGAAGAAGGCGCTCGACTCGGGCAGGTAGCGGAAGACGATGTTGGGC
>DATAGF010000046.1:0-1966 GCA_036257075.1 Miltoncostaeaceae bacterium | reverse complement strand
ACCACGTCGCCGCGCGGCCGGGCGCAGCAGATGAGGGCGGTGCCCTCGGCCGGCGGCTCGACCGGCTCCGGGCCGTAGTCCACCGCGCCGGCCACGAGGGCCGTCTCGCAGGTGTGGCAGACGCCGGTGCGGCAGGACCAGCGGACCGGCACGTCGCAGGCCTCGGCGAGCTCGAGGAGGCTGCCGTCGGCCGGATCCCACGAAACGGCGAGATCGCTTCGGGCGAACTCGACCGCGGGGCCACCGCGGGGGCCGCCGGCGGGCGGGTGAGGGGCTCGGGAGGGCGCCCCCGCGATCCCAGGAGTGATCGAGGGGGCCGGCCCGAATGGCTCGGTGCGGATGCGCGATGCCGGGAGGCCGTGGGCCGCCAGCGCGGCGGAGACCTCGTCCATGAAGGGCGCCGGGCCGCAGAGGTAGGCGTCCGCGTCGCGGGGGACGTCGAGGTCGGCGAGGAGTGCAGCGGAGAGACGCCCGGCGGTCTGGAAGTCGCGGCCCTCGACGTCGGCGGGGCCGGGCCGGCTGAGGCAGACGTGGCTGCGTGCGTTGGGCAGGGCGTCGAGGAGCCCGCGCGCCTCGGCGGCGAAGGGGCGCTCGCCGCCGCCGCGCGCGCCGTGAAGCCACCAGACCTCCCGCTCCGATCGCTCGGCGGCGAGCGAGTGGAGCATCGCGAGAAGCGGGGTGGCGCCCACTCCGGCGCTGACGAGGAGCACGGGCGACGGGGCTGGCTGGAGGACAAAGGTGCCGCGCGGCGCGCCGACGTCGAGCAGCTCGACGACGCGCAGGCGCTCGTGCAGGTAGCCGCTGGCGGCGCCGCCCGGCTCGCGTTTGACGCTGATGCGGTAGTGGTCGGCCCCGGGCGGCCCCGAGAGCGAGTAGTTCCGCAGGAGCGGGCGGCCGCCGGCGGCGCCGGTCAGGCGGACGGTGAGGAACTGGCCGGGCAGGGCGGCGGGGAGCGGGGCGCCGCCGGGGTCGGCGAGGCGGATCGAGGCGATCGACTCGCTCTCCCGGTCGATCGCGGTGACGGCAAGCGGGCGGAAGCCGGGCCAGGCGGGCGGCGGGGCCGCCGCCGCCAGGCCGGCGTTGCCGGCGCCGCCCTCGTCGTCGAGCAGGGCGCGGAAGGAGGCCTGCCAGCCGGGGCTGAGCGCCGGGATGCGGAGGGCCCGCTGCAGCTGCGGACGCGAGTGGCCGGGGAGGTAGAGCAGGGCGTCGATCTCGGCGACCGTGAACGCCTCCGGACCCGCGGCGAGCTTCACGATCTCGTCGCCCGCCTGCAGGTCGCCCTCGCGGAGAACGCGGAGGTAGAACCCGGGGCGCCGGTGCGAGACGAGCAGCGCGGGGATGCGCGGGTCGTCCATGCGGATGCCGACGCGAAAGCAGGTGACCCGCGGCTGGGTCACCTCGAGCACGGCGTCGCCGATGCGATAGCGGTCGCCGATGCAGACCTCGTCGTCGGCGAGGCCCTCCACGGTGAGGTTCTCGCCGAACTGGCCGTACTCGAAGTCGTCGCGGCCGAGCTCGCGCTCCCAGTAGCGATAGGAGCCGAGCTGGTAGACGAACACGGCCCGCTGCTCGCCGCCGTGCCCCGCGAGGTCGCCCTGGCCGTCGCCGTCGATGTTCGTCCGGCGGGCCCGGCGCGGTCCCTCGACGGGCCGCTTCCAGATCGCGGTGTGCACCGTTCGCCCCCGCCACGACACGTCGCGGGGCAGGCCGACGTTCAGGGAGACCAGCCGGCCGATGCGCTCACCCGTCATGCGCCCGATCGGCCTCCGCGACCTCCGCCGGCGGGGGCGCGACGATCGAGACCCCGATCCGCTCGTGCAGGCCGGTCAGAACGAGGACGCGATGGGGGGCGCTGTCCGCGGCGACTCGGACGCTCAGGTCGACGCCCTCGGCCGCGGCCCGCCGGATCGCGTCGCCGATGACGTGGAGCGCGGCGCTTCCCATGTAGGCGGCCCGCGAGAGGTCG
>DATAGF010000042.1:0-7472 GCA_036257075.1 Miltoncostaeaceae bacterium | reverse complement strand
GCCGGCATGCTCCCGGGCGCCATGCCGCCGACGTCGGCGTGGTGAGCGCGCGTGACCGCGTAGGCCGCGACCTCGCCCTCGAGCGGCACCGCCGAGATCATCGTCAGGTCGGGCAGGTGGGTGCCGCCGCGGTAGGGGTCGTTGACCAGCCAGACCTCGCCGGGCGCCGCGCCGCGCGCGCGGGCCGCGTCGACCGCCTCGGGCATGGCGCCCAGGTGCACCGGGATCGAGGCCGACTGGACGACCATGCGCCCCCCGCCGTCGAAGACGGCGGTGCTGCAGTCGCGCCGCTCCTTGATGTTGGGGCTGAAGGCGCTGCGGATGAGCGCCGCCTCCATCTCCTCGGCCACCGCGCGCAGCGCGTTGGCCATCACCTGGAGGGTGACCGGGTCCATGGGAGTCATCCGCCCTCCTCGCGCTCGGCCGCTCTCAGCGGCGGCCGGCGCTCGTCGGGCCCGCGCTCGAGCAGCAGGCCGCCGATGGGGTCGGTCCGCGCCGACCAGCCCTCGGCGACCCAGCAGGTGGCGCCGTCCATCGGGATCACCGCGGGCCCCTCGACGGCCGGCCCGAGCTCGTCGTCGGGCAGCTCCGGATCGGTGCCGGGCCGCTCGGCCGCCAGCCGCAGCGAGACCGCCTCCACCGGGCGGCCCGGCTCGGCGTCGCCGTAGCGGGCCGCGTGAGCGGCGTGGAAGGCCTCGGCGAGCTCGGCCTCGGGCGCCGCGGGGTCCCAGTCGACCGTCAGGGAGTGACTCTGGCCGGAGTAGCGGCAGTCGGCGGCCGCGCGCTGCGGGGCGCCGGGCAGCTCGCGCCCGGCCCGCTCGGCGAGGGGCGCCAGGCGCCCGGCCAGGTCCTCGCCGGCGTCGATCAGGGCCAGGACCGTCTGGACGTAGTCGCGGCGCTCGCCGGCCATGACGAGCCCGAGCGCCGCGAGGACGCCCGCGGCCGGCGGCGCGACCACCCGCCGCACCCCGAGCTCGTCGGCGACCGCGCAGGCGTGCAGCGGCCCGGCGCCGCCGAAGGCGATCAGGACGGCCTCGCGGGGGTCCTCGCCGCGCTCGACGCTCACGAGCCGCAGGGCCCGCACCATCTCCTGGACGGCGACCGCGAGGATGCCCTCGGCGCAGTCCTCCAGGTCCATGCCGAGCTCGGCGGCCAGCGCGCCGACGGCATCGCGCGCGGCACCGGGGTCGAGGCGGATGCGGCCGCCGAGCGGCGTGTCGGCCGGCAGGCGCCCGAGCACGAGGTTGGCGTCGGTGACGGTGGGCTGCGTCCCGCCGAGCCGGTAGGCGGCCGGGCCGGGGCGCGCGCCGGCCGAGTGGGGGCCCACGCGCAGCGCGCCGCCCGAGTCGGCCCAGGCGATGCTGCCGCCTCCCGCCGAGACCGTGGCCACGTCGAGCATCGGCAGGTGCAGGGGGTGCCCGGCGATCACGGCCTCGCTCGTGCGCGCAGGAGCCCCGTCTCGGACGAGCGCGACGTCGCACGAGGTGCCGCCCATATCGAAGGTGAGCGCCAGCGGGGTGGCTTCGCGGGCGGCGAGCCGCGCGGCGCCGATGACGCCGCCGGCCGGGCCGCTCAGCACGGTCCAGGCGGCGTGCTCGGCCGAGGCCTCGATCGGCAGGACCCCGCCGCTCGACTGCATGATCGCCGGCGCCGGCAGTCCCGCCTCGCCCGCGCGCTCGGCCAGCCGCTCGAGGTAGCTTCGCAGGACCGGGGTGAGGTAGGCGTCCACCGCCGTGGTCGAGAGACGCTCGTACTCGCGGATCTCCGGCAGGACCTCGCTCGAGGCGCTCACGTGGACGCCCGGGAGCGCCTCGCGCAGCGCGGCGGCCACCTCCCGCTCGTGCCCGGGGTGGGCGAACGAGAAGAGCAGGCCGACCGCCACCGCCTCGGCGCCGTCGGCGCGGACCGCCTCGACGGCGCGGGCGACCGACGCCGGATCGAGCGGCGCGAGGACGCCGTCGGGGCCGCAGCGCTCGGCGACCTCGTGACTCCGCTCGTGAGGGATCAGCGGTGCTGGGTGGTGGACGTCGAGGCGGTAGAGCGAGGCCCGGGTCTGGCGGCGCAACTCGAGCAGGTCGCCGAAGCCCTCGGTGGCCACGAGCGAGGTGCGGGCGCCCTTGCCCTCCAGCAGCGCGTTGGTGCCCACGGTCATCCCGTGGCCGAAGCCGCGGACGTCGGACGGCGCGAGGCCGGCCTCCTCGAGGGCCGCCAGGACGGCCGCAACCACCGCCTCGCTCTGGTCGTCGGGCGTCGTCGGCACCTTGGCCGTGACCAGGCGCCCGCCGGCGACGACGACCGCGTCCGTGAAGGTGCCGCCGACGTCGACGCCGACCAGGGCGCCTTCCGGCGCTGACGAGGCCGCGCTTATCATCGGCGCCGCACTCTAGACCGCCTGGAGGCCCCATCCGCCGCCACGTCCTCGTCCCCTCCGCCGCCCTCGCGGCGCTCGTCCTGCCGGCCGCCGCCGCGGCGGGGCTGCCCGCGCTCTCCGGGCCCCCCGGCGCGCTCCTGCGGGCGGCCCCGGCCGAGCTCTCGCCAGGGCCGCCGAACGGCGACCTCGCCCAGGGCCTTGCGGGCTGGACCGTCCTCGGGCGGGAGACGCCCGAGCCGCTGGAGCGCGGTGTGCGCCTGCGCGGCAACACGACGCTGGTCTCCCCGCCGCTCGCCGTGCCCGTCGGCGCGCAGACGCTGGCGGTCGCGGCCCGCGCCCCCGCCTCGGGGGCGATCCTCGACGTGCTCGCGCGGCCGGCCGAGGGCGGCCCGGACGTCCCCCTGGGCACCGTCGAGCCGGGTCCGGCACAGCGCCGGCTGGCCGTGGGGATCGCGCCGGTCGCCGGGCGCACCGTGAGCATCGTGCTCGATCCGACGCCGGCGCTCGGGACGACGCTCGACGTCCTGCGCGTCGGGCCGGTCACGGCGCCGCTGCCCGGCTGGACCGTCGTGGGCGCCGCCGAGGTGGCCGGCGGGCCGGGGCGGCGGGCGGTCCGCGCTGTCGACCCGCTGCAGCTCGCCTCGCCCGCGTTCCTCCCCGGGCCCGGCGCGCGCGCCCTGCTGGTGGCCGTCCGCGGCGACGGCGTCCTGAGGGCCGCCGCCGGCGGCCGACGGGTGGCGGCCCGCGCGACGGCCGCCTGGCGCGACGTGGTCGTGCCGCTGCGCTCGCGCGGCGTCGCCTCGCTGAGCATCGACGCCCGTCCCGGGGACGCGCCCATGGAGCTGCGCGACCTCGGCCTCGTGCGGCGGGCGACGCGCGCGACCGGGGTGCGCGCCCGCCGTGCGGGCGGGCGCGTGCGCGTCAGGGCGCGGCTCGTGCCCGCCGGGGGGCGGCTCGCCGCCGAGCTGCGCGACGCGCGCGGCCGCCGCGTCGCGCTGGGGCGGGCCGACGCCGCCGGCCGCCTGCGCATGAGCGCCCCGCGGTCCGGGCGGCTGACCCTCGTGGTGCCCGGCGACCGCACCCGGATCGGGCTGCGCGCCCGCCTCTGAGCGCCCTCAGAAGTCCTGGATGGTGGGGCGCATCAGGATCTCGTTGACGTCGACGTGCGGCGGCTGCCCGAGGGCGAACATCACCGCCCTGGCGACGTCCTCCGGCACGAGCTGGTCGCCGCCGACCGGGTCGTCGTAGAAGGGCGTCCTCACGGTTCCGGGCGAGAGGAGGGTCACGCGCACCCCGCTGCCGTGCAGCTCGAGGCGGGCGGCCTCCGACATGGCCGTCACGGCCCACTTCGTGCAGGAGTAGAGCGACCCGGGGACGACCTTGCGGCCGGCCACCGAGCCGGTCAGCAGCAGGTGCCCGCGGCTCTCGCGCAGCGCGTCGACGCTGGCCCTGATGGTGAGGGCGGCGCCGTAGACGTTGGTGAGCACCATCTCGCGCCAGTGCTCGGGCGACTCCTCCAGGAAGCCGCGCCTCGCGCCGAAGCCGGCGTTCGCGAAGACCGCGTCGATGCGCCCGAAGCGCTCGAGGGCCGACGCGACCAGGCGCCGCTGGTCCCCCCACTCGGTCACGTCGCAGGCGACCGCCAGTGCCCGGTCGGGCCCGCCGAGCTCGCGGGCCAGGCCGGCGAGCGGCACCGACCGGCGCGCCGCCACCACCACGCGGTGACCGGCCTCGGCGGCCGCTCGGGCGGTGGCCGCGCCGATGCCGCTCGACGCCCCGGTGACGACCAGGACGGGCCCCTCGCTCACCCCTGGATCCGTCGCGCGTAGGCGCCCGGCCACGAGCCGCTCAGCTTGCGCGCCTGGGCCTCGGCCGCGGACTCGCTGGAGTAGCTCCCCGAGAAGACGACCCAGTAGCCGGGGCGCAGCCCGGGGTGGTCGGAGGAGAAGAGCACGCCGGCGGGCTCGCCTGAGCTCGCCAGCCGGGCCTTTGCGGCGCGGGCGTCCGACTCGCTGCGCACCGACGACAGCAGCGCCGTCCAGGCGGTCTCGCCGGACGGCCAGTCCGAGCCGCCCCCTCCCGCCTCGGGCGGCTGCGTCTCGGTGGGCTGGGTCTCGGTCGGCGCGGTCTCGCTCGGCGTCGTCGCGGTCGGGCCGGTGACGGTCTCGAACCCGGTCCCCGTGCCGGGCGCGGTCGTCGCCGGGGCCGTGGGAGCCGTGACGGAGGTGTCGGGCGGCAGCGGGCCCGTGGTCGGCGGCAGGATGGCCGTTGCGCCGGTGCCGGGCGCGGTGGCGGTCGTCGCCGCGGTCCCGGCCGCCCCCGAGTCGTCGTCGCTCGCGACGGCGTACGCGAGCGCCCCGGCGCCGGCCCCGAGGATCACGATCGCCCCGGCGAGCAGCGCCAGGGCGCGGCCGCCGCGGCGCAGCCTCGGGGCGAGGGGGGTGGGCGCACCGCACTCGAGGCAGTAGGTCTGGTCGTGCTCCAGCTCGGCGCCGCAGACCTCGCAGCGGGGAACTGGGGGCGGCGCCTCCTCCGGCGCGCCGCCCTCGCCGGCGTCGCCCTCCGGCGGGCGATCGGGGTCCCGCTCCCGCGGCTCGTCGCCGGGGCGCGGCTCGTCGCTCACCGGGTCCCGTCCTCGGGGGGCGTCTCGGCGCCCGGGGTGATGATCGCCGTGACCTGCTCGTCGCCCTCGGACGCCGGCACGAGCCGGGTGCCGCACTGCCAGCAGTAGCGCGCCTCGGCCCGGAAGGGCGCCCGGCAGGTGAGGCAGTTGCCCACGATGCCCTCGCCCGGAGCCGCCCCCCGGCGCCGCTGCCTGCGCACGCGGTCGATCTCGCCGAGCCGGGCATCGATGTCGCGGACGGTGTCGTCGAGCAGGGCGACCTCGCCGGCGCGGCGGCGCATGACCTCCTCGCCGAGCTGGTCGCGGCGGTAGAGCTCGAAGGCCAGCCCGCCCAGGTGATAGACGGCCTCCTCGCGGCTCGCCAGCAGGCGCCGCCGCTCGCGGCGCAGCTTGGCCGGCCCGTCGGGCTTCGGCGGGGGCGGGATCACCTCGGTGGGCTGCTCGGACGGCCCGTCGCCGTTGGGGGCGGCGGGTGCCGCGGCGGGCTCGGCCGGGGCCGTTCGGCGCCTGGGCAGCCAGTCCCTCCACGAGCGCGCCCCGCCGGCCCGCTCACCGCCCCCGGGCGGCGTCTCGGGGGCCTGCTCGGGGGGCGTCTGCGGCGTCGTGTCCTCCGGCGTCGGCATCGCGGCCATGGTAACGAGAAGCCGGGGCGGCCCTCGCAACGCCTTGGCGACCGGTGTGCGCGGGGCGCCGTTCCCCGCCGGTGCGAGGTTTGACGCGCCTCGGCGCCGCTCCCTATACTCGGCCGCGCATCAAGAGCGGTGGAGGGACTGGCCCTGTGAAGCCGCGGCAACCAGCGCGAGAGCGCCAGGTGCCAATTCCATCAGGCGCGATGCCTGGGAGATGCGAGAAGCCGATCGGTTCGTCCAGTCGCCCTCGCCCTCCCGGGAGGGCGTTTTCAATTGGCGGACCGGGAGGCGCGGTGAGCGACTACACGACGGCGGCGACGGCGCTCCGATGTAAGGAGTGCGAGCGGGTCAGCGAGCTGACCGCGGCATACGTCTGCGAGTACTGCTTCGGCCCCCTCGAGGTCCTGTACGACACCGACCGCATCCGGGCGGCCGTGAGCCGGGAGCGGATCGCCACCGGGCCGCTGTCGCTGTGGCGCTACCGCGACTTCCTGCCCTGCGCGCCGGAGGACCCGGCCGCCGGCCTGCAGGCCGGCCTCACGCCCCTCGTGCGGGCGCCCCGGCTCGCGGCGGCGCTCGGCCTGGGCGACGTCTGGGTCAAGAACGACACCGCCAACCCGACCCACAGCTTCAAGGACCGGGTCGTCTCGGTCGCGCTCGAGAAGGCGCGCGACCTCGGCTACCGGATCGTGGCCTGCGCCTCCACCGGCAACCTCGCCAACGCCGTCGCCGCCCACGCCTCCGCCCACGGCCTCGAGAGCTACGTCTTCGTCCCGGCCGACCTCGAGGAGCAGAAGATCGTCGCGACCGCGGTCTACGGCACCACGCTGGTCGCCGTCGACGGGGTCTACGACGATGTCAACCGCCTCTGCATGGAGCTCGCCGCCGACCGCCCCTGGGCCTTCCTGAACGTCAACGTGCGCCCCTATTACAGCGAGGGCTCGAAGACCCTGGCGTACGAGGTCGCCGAGCAGCTCGGGTGGCGCCTCCCGGACCGCTGCATCGTCCCGATCGCCTCCGGGTCGCTCTACACGAAGATCGACCGCGGCTTCCGCGACCTGCTCGAGACCGGCCTGGTCGAGGGCGAGGTCCCCGTGATGGACGGCGCCCAGGCCGCCGGCTGCGGGCCGGTCGCCGCCGCCTACGGCGCGGGGCTCGACTTCGTCTCGCCGGTGCGCCCGGACACGATCGCCAAGAGCCTGGCCATCGGGAACCCGGCCGACGGCGTCTTCGCGCTCGACGTCGCCCGCGAGACCGGCGGCTCGGTCTCGGACGTCACCGAGGAGGAGATCGTCGAGGGCATCGAGCTCCTCGCCCGGACCACCGGGATCTTCACCGAGACGGCCGGCGGCGTGACGACCGCCGTGCTCGCAAAGCTCGCCCGGGCCGGCCGCATCTCGCCCGACGAGCGTGTCGTGCTCTACATCACCGGCGACGGCCTGAAGACGCTCGACGCCGTCGCCTCGCGCATCGAGCGCGTCGACGTGGCGCCGACCGTCGCCAGCTTCGAGGAGGCGGTGGGCGAGTCCCGCCTCGTCGCCTGAACGGACCACCGCACCCGAGGAGACACCGCATGCCCGTCACCGTCCGCATCCCGGCCCCGCTGCGCCCCGTCACCGGCGGCGCCGCCACGGTGCAGTGCGCGCCGGGCACCGTCCGCGAGCTGATCGACGAGGTCGACGCCCGGCACGCCGGCTTCCGCGACCGGGTGATGGAGGACGGCTCCCTGCGGCGATTCGTCAACGTGTTCGTCGCCGGCGAGGACGTGCGCTTCGGCGACGGCGTCGACACCGCCGTGGCCGAGGGCCAGGAGGTCACCATCCTGCCCGCCGTCGCCGGGGGCTCGGCC
>DATAGF010000029.1:0-2130 GCA_036257075.1 Miltoncostaeaceae bacterium | reverse complement strand
CGGCGGGAGCGGCTCCAGAACCAGGTCTCGCCGGTCTCGAGCGTCCGCTCGAGCGACTCGCGGCTCATCCAGGCCTGGGTCAGCACGCGGCCGTCGCCGGCGTCCTGCACGACCGCCGGCACCAGCCCGTCGGCCCCGAAGCGGACGCGCTCGACCAGGTCGGACGCGGCCGCCGGCGCCTGTGGCGGCTCAGCCATCGCCGTTCAGCACGGCGAGCTCGGCCATGACGCTCACGGCCGAGGCCGTCCCCACCCGCGCCGCGCCGGCGCCGATCATCGCCTGGACCGCCTCCAGCGTGGTCACGCCCCCGGCGGCCTTCACGCCGACGGCCTCCGGGAGGGCGTCGCGCATCAGCTCGACGTCGTGGATGGTGGCCTCGGTGCCGACCCCCGTGCAGGTCTTGGCGAAGTCCGCGCCGACGCCGTCGACGATCATGCAGGCCAGCCGCTTGAGCTTGTCGTCCATCAGCGGCGCCTCGATGATCACCTTGATCAGCACGTCGCCGCGCGCGTCGTTGGCGGCGCGCCCGCGGACCGCCCGGACCACCCGCAGCAGGTCATCGCGCGCGAGGCGGAAGTCGCCTGCCAACATGGCGCGGTAGTTCATGACCACGTCGAGCTCGTCGGCCCCCTCGGCCACCGCCATCGCGGCGGCCTGCGCCCGGTCGGCCGTGGAGCCCGTCCCGTCGGGGAAGTCGATGACCGCGCACGTCTTGACGTCGCACCCGCGCAGCCGGTCCGCCACCAGGGGGACCAGGTGCGGGTAGGAGCAGAGGGCCGCGAAGTGGTGCTCCCGCGCGTCGGCGCACGCGCGCTCGATGTCGGCCTCGGTGACGTCGGGCGACAGCACGTTGAGATCGAGCGTCTTGGTGAGGTCCTCCGCGCGCATCACTGCGGGGCCGGGGGTGACGGCTCGCGCATCCGGGCGAGTATAACGAGGCCCCTGGAGGCGGCCCGTGCCTGAGCTCCCCGAGCTCCAGGCCCTCGCCGAGGGCCTCGACGGGGCCCTGCGCGGGCGCCGCGTGGAGGGCGTCCGCATCCACCACCCGGCCACCATCCGGGCCGCCGACCCGCCGCTCGATGCCCTGACCGGCCGTGCAATCGAGGGCGTCTGGCGCCGGGGCAAGATCATCGGCGTCGCCGCCGAAGGCGACCTGACGCTGGTGATCCACCTCATGCAGGCCGGCCGCCTGGGCATCGCCCCGCCGGCCGAGGGCCTGCGGTCGCCGCGCACGGCCGCCCTCGACCTCGACGTGGGCCGAGGCGAGGTGCTGCGCCTGCGCGAGCTGTCCACCCACCGCCGCGCCTCGGCCCACCTCCTCGACGCGGCCGGGCTGGCGGAGCACCCGCCGCTGGCGCGCCTGGGGCCGGAGCCCATCGGCCTCGGCCCCGAGGGCTGGCGCGCGGCCCTGTCGGGCGACGGGGCGGTCCTCCACTCGGCGCTCCGCGACGGCCGCCGGGTGGCCGGGATCGGCCGCGCCTACGCCAGCGACATCATGTGGGCGGCCCGCCTGGCACCCTTCGCGCGCGCCGCCTCGCTCGACGACGAGGAGGTCGCGCGCCTGGCCGGCGCGGCCGACGCGGTGCTGCAGCAGGCGCTCGACCGGGCGCGTGAGCGCATCACCACCGACCTCCCCAACAAAGAGGCGCGCGTGACCGCGGTCCACGGCCACCACGGCGAGCCGTGCCTGCGCTGCGGCACGCGCCTGGAGCGGGTCTCGTTCGCCGAGTACGAGCTGGTCTACTGCCCGACCTGCCAGACCGGCGGCCGCGTCTACCGCGACCGCCGCATGAGCCGCCTGCTGCGCGCGCCGTGACGATCTCCGCCGGACTGCTGCTCTACCGCCTGCGCGACGGCGCCACGGAGGTGCTGCTGGGCCACATGGGCGGGCCCTTCTGGGCGGGCCGCGACGCCGGCGCCTGGTCGATCCCCAAGGGCGAGCTGGCCGACGGCGAGGAGGCTCTCGCGGCCGCCCGCCGCGAGTTCGCGGAGGAGCTCGGCCACCCCCCGCCCGCGGGCGAGCCCCTGTCCCTGGGCGAGGTGCGCCAGCGCGGCGGCAAGCGGGTCGTCGCGTTCGCGCTGGAGGGCGACTTCGACCCGGCGGCGCTCGACCCGGGCACCTTCGAGATG
>DATAGF010000011.1:0-3845 GCA_036257075.1 Miltoncostaeaceae bacterium | reverse complement strand
ACGCCGCCGGCGAGTGGGTCGGCGGCCACGTCGGCAAGAGCTTCGCCTACGGCGCCCAGCGCGGCCTCTTCCTGATCCAGGGCGACGCCGACGCGCGCGCGGGCATCCGCCTCTCGGGCGCCGACATGGTGCTCGGCGGCGCGCCGGCCCAGCCGCTCAACGACCGCCTCGGCACGCTGGCGGCCCGCGCCAACTGCAAGGGCTTCGCCTTCGAGTACATGACCGGCGGGCGGGTGGTCGTGCTCGGCGACCCGGGCCCGTGGCTGTGCAGCGGCATGACCGGCGGCGTGGTCTACGTGCGCCAGAACCCCGACTGGAACCTGGACGAGGCCGCCGTGCGGCGGCGCCTCTCGAAGGCCGCCAAGGTCAGCCTCGCCGCCCTGGACGAGGAGACCGACGTTCCCACGGTGACCCAGTTGCTGACGGCCTACCAGGCCGCCCTGCGCGCCTCGGGCCAGGAGGAGACGGCCGACGGCCTCCAGCACCTCATCGACGACCCGGTGGAGCACTTCCTGGCCGTCAACCCGGTCACCCAGCAGGCCGACCCCAACATCAGCACGGAGTAATGCGGATGAGCGCCTCTGACGGGCGCTCATGCCCGCCGAGGCCTTGCCCGGTCCCTCGGCAGACCGGCGCACCGGCTTGGCCGGGGCCGGCGCCGGGACAAGCCCGCAACCCGGAGGCCGCGGCGTGAATGCAGTGCAGCGCGCGGTGCAGCGGGTGGCGGCGTCGCGCCCGGGGGCGGCCTTCTTCCGGGTGACACGCGTCGGCGCGCAGGACCGGCTGGCCTACCGCCTCTCCGGCGGCCGGGGGACCCTCACCGGCGCCTTCGCGGCCTTTCCGACCGTCTTCGTCACGACGAGGGGCGCCCGGAGCGGGCGCCTGCACACCGTGGCCCTGCTCGCGGTCTCCGACCCCGCCAAGGAGGGGCGGATCGGCCTCATCGCCTCGAACTTCGGCCAGGGCCACGACCCCGACTGGTGCCGCAACCTCCGCGCCTCGCCCGAGGCGACCGTGACCGGCCCGGGCGGCGGCCGCTACACGGCCGAGGAGGTCGCGGGCCCCGCCTACGAGCGATGGTTCGAGCTCGGGTCCGACCTCTACCTCGGGTACCCGGGCTACCGGCGGCGCGCCGGGCGGCACCTCCCGATCTTCGAGCTGACGCCGGCCGGCGGCAGCTGACGGGCTCAGGCCCGGGCGCGGCGACGGCGCCGCCCGCAACGTAATGGATCTCACAAAGGGTGAGCGGCGGGACCCGGGTGAGGGACGCGCCCACCGCAGGCTCGGGTAGGTTCGCGCGATGGCGGGGGAGGCCACTCGCGCGCCGGTCGAGGGCCCCGGCCGCGGCGGCGCAGGGGTCCTGGAGTTGCGCGACGTCACCAAGCGCTACTCGCGAGACGGGCGGCCCGCCGTCGACTCGCTCTCGCTGACGGTCCCCGCCGGCGAGGTGTGCGTGCTCATCGGGCCGTCCGGCTGCGGCAAGACGACGGCGCTCAAGATGATCAACCGCCTCATCGAGCCGACCGCCGGCGAGATCCTCATCGACGGCCACAGCGTCCGCGAGCGCAACCCGGCCCGCCTGCGCCGCGAGATCGGCTACGTCATCCAGCAGGTCGGCCTCCTCCCCCACCTGACCGTCTTCGCCAACGTGGCGACCGTCCCGCGGCTGCTCGGGTGGGAGAAGGCGCGGATCCGGGTGCGCGTTCGCGAGCTGCTGGAGCTCATCGGGCTGGATCCGGACGAGTTCTGCGACCGCTATCCGGCCCAGCTGTCGGGCGGCCAGCAGCAGCGGGTGGGCCTCGCGCGAGCACTCGCCGGCGACCCCCCGGTCATGCTCATGGACGAGCCCTTCTCGGCGGTCGACCCGATCACGCGGGAGCGGCTGCAGAACGACTACCTGCGCCTGCACCGGGCCGTGCCGAAGACCGTCGTCTTCGTCACGCACGACATCGACGAGGCCGTCAAGATGGCCGACCGGATCGCCCTCATGCGCGAGGGCCACCTGGTGCAGTACGCAACGCCGGCGGAGCTGCTCGCGCAGCCCGCCGACGACTTCGTCGCCGACTTCGTGGGCGCGGATCGGGCGCTCAAGAGCCTCTCGCTCACGCGCGTCGAGGAGATCGCCCTGATCCCCGCGCCGCTGGTGCACGTGGGCGAGTCCGCCCTCGACGCCCGGGCCCGCATCGACCGGGGCGAGATGGTCCCGATCACCGACCACGTGCTGGTCGTGACCGAGGACGACCGCCCCCTCGACTGGCTCCCGGTGGCGCGCCTCGACGACCTCGAGCTGATCCCCGCCTCGGCGCCGGGAGGGGCCGAGCCGGTGATCGACCGGGTCACGACGCTGCGCGACGCGCTGTCGGCCCTCTTCGAGGCCAACGCCGCCTACGGGCCGGTGGTCGACGACCGGGGGCGGTGCGTCGGCCTGATCGGCGCGCCGGAGATCTCGGCCGGCTTCCGCCATGCCGCCGGCGTCGCGACGGTCGAGGTGCCGCCGTCGGCCCCCGCGACGCTCGACGCCGGGACGGGGGGCGCCGGTGGCTGAGCTCGTCAAGTGGAGCTGGGTCGAGGACAACCTCGACGACATCCAGCAGGCCTCGATCGAGCACCTCCAGCTCGTGGGCGCCTCGCTGGGCATCGCCATCGCGGTCTCGATCCCGATCGCGATCCTCGTGCGCCGCCGGCGGATCCCGTTCATCGCCGTCAACACGATCTCGGGGGCGCTCTACACCATCCCGAGCCTGGCGATGTTCGCCTTCCTGCTCTCGTTCGTCGGCATCGGCTTCGAGCCGGCGGTCATCGCCCTGGCCGTCTACTGCCTGCAGCTCATCATCCGCAACGCGGTGGTCGGCCTGGAGGGCGTGTCCGGGGCGGTGCGCGAGGCCGCGCGCGGGATGGGGCTGACGTCGCGTCAGGCCCTGACGCGGGTCGAGCTCCCACTCGCGCTGCCGGCCATCTTCGCGGGCATCCGCCTGGCGGCCGTGAGCACCGTGGGCATCGCCACGATCGCCGTCTACATCGGCGCCGGCGGCCTTGGCGTGCTGATCGTCAACGACGGCATCCAGCGCGGCCTCTTCGTCACGCCGATCGTGGTCGGCGGCGTGATCGCCACGGTCATGGCCATCGTCATCGACCTCGTGCTCGTCGGCATCGAGCGGCTCCTGACGCCCTGGCAGCGGGCCCGCGCGGCGGTGGCCTGATGGGCGACATCTGGGACGCCTTCCAGGAGAACGACGGCTGGCAGCAGACGTGGGAGACGGTCAAGCTCTCCCTGACGGCCCTGGCGCTCGCGACCCTGGCCGGCCTGGTGCTGGGCGTGATCTGCGCCAAGGTCGGGCGGGTGGCGTCGTTCCTGGTGATCACGGTCTCCAACCTCGGCCGCACGATCCCCACCTTCGCCCTGATCGCCCTCATCCTGGCGCTGACCGGGCTCGGCTTCTGGCCCGCCGCGCTGGGCCTCTTCCTGCTGGGGATCCCCCCCATCCTGCTCAACACGTTCACCGGCGTGAAGGAGGTGGATCCCGGCGTGGTGGAGGCCAGCCGCGGCATGGGCTTCACCGCGCTCCAGGTGCTCGGGCGCGTGGAGCTCCCGGTGGCGATGCCGCTGATCTTCGCCGGCATCCGCACCTCGTCGGTCCAGATCATCGCGACAGCGGCCCTCGCCGGGCTCGTCGGCGCCGGCGGCCTGGGGGTGATCGTCTCCAGCGGGCTCTCGAACAACCAGGACGACGTGATCCTGGCCGGCGCCATCCCCATCACGATCCTCGCGGCGCTCTCCGAGCTGGTGTTCGGCGGCGCGGAGCGGCTCGCGACACCTCGGGGCCTGCGGATCAGCCGCAGGCCGA
>DATAGF010000010.1:0-2393 GCA_036257075.1 Miltoncostaeaceae bacterium | reverse complement strand
TCCTTGAGGGTGGCGCTCACCTCGTTGGACTCGGTCTTGATGGTGGCCCGGGCGACGTCGCCGGACTGGATGTCGGACACCAGCTGGGGGAAGGTCGGCGGGGGGGCCTTGTTCTCGTCGGAGACCACCAGCCGCTGGGCCACGAACACCAGCAGGATGACGATCAGGATCGGGAAGGCCGCGCTCTTGAGGAACCTGTTCACCGCCCGGCGAGGATAGCAGCGCCCTCCCCGCCGACCTACGGCCGGATCACCACCCGGCTCACAGCTCGAGAATGGCGATGTAGGGCAGGTTGCGGTACCGCTGCGCGTAGTCCAGCCCGTAGCCGATCACGAACACGTCGGGTAGCTCGAATCCGACGTAGCGGCTGGTGATCCCCAGGCGCTTGTGGCCGGGCTTGGCCAGCAGGGTGCAGATCTCGAGCGAGGCCGGCGCGCGCGAGCGGAGGTTCTTCAGGAGGTACGAGAGCGTCAGCCCGGAGTCGATGACGTCCTCCACCAGGAGCACGTGGCGCCCGGCGATCGGGACGTCGAGGTCCTTCTGGATCCGGACGACGCCGGAGGAGTGGGTCGACGAGCCGTACGACGACACCGCCATGAAGTCGAGCTCGCAGGAGACGGTGAGCTGTCGCAGGAGGTCGGCGATGAAGAACACCGCCCCCTTCAGCACGCCGATGACCAGCAGGTCCCGGCCGGCGTAGTCCGCCGAGACGTCGGCCGCCAGCTCGGCGATCCGCGCCTGCAGCCGCTCCTCGGAGATGAGCACCTCCCCCACGGCCGAGGGCGCCGCCTCGCTCACGCGGGCACCAGCTCCAGCAGCACCGCCGGGGCGCCCGGCGGGGCGAGCAGGTCGTGGGACGCGCGGTGCCCGGCGACCCAGACCACCCGGTCGGGCGTCGCCACCACGGGGACCTCGCGGCGCAGCCGTGCGGGCACCCCGGCGCCGGCCAGCAGCCGGCCAACGGCCGCGTGGCCGCCGTCAGGCAGCGCCAGGCGGTCTCCGGGCCGGGGCGCGCGCAGCGACAGGGGGCCGCCGGGGAGCACCGAGACCCGGCCGGGCGCCGGCGCGACGGCGGGCCCGCGCGAGGTCCGCACGGCGTGCGGGCCGAAGCGGGCCCGGCCCGGGACGCCGAGCGCGACCGGCTCGGTGGGAGGGCCGGCGCCGGCCCTCGCCAGCACGAGCGCGCCGCCCTCCAGGGCGGCGATCCACCCGCCGGCCAGGTCGGCGGCGGCGCCCGGCGGCCCCTCGAGCAGCGCGAGGGCCCGCTCGAGGGGCTCGGCCGCCAGCGCGCCGGCCGGGAGGCCGGCCTCGGCGCCCAGGCGGCGCACCAGCAGCCGCCGCATCGCCGGCGGCTCGGCGGCGAGCGCGGCGCCGCTCAGGCCGACCCCGGCCGCCGCCCGCGCCCAGGCGGCGTCGACCAGCGGCCCCAGCAGCTCGGCCTCGTCGCGCAGCCGCTCGGCGAAGGCCGCGACGTTGGCCTCGGCGCGGGGGTGGACGGCCGCGAGCGCCGGCGCCAGGCCCTCGCGGACGCGGGCGCGCGCGTACGCGGGGTCCCGATTGGTGGGGTCCTCGGCGACGGCGAGCCCCCGGGCGCGGCACCAGGCTCGGGTCTCGGCGCCGGTCACGCAGAGCAGCGGCCGGATCAGCTCGCCGCTTCGGGGCGCCATCGCGAGCGCGCCGGTCCGGCCCGTCCCCCGCGCGAGGCGGAAGAGCACGGTCTCCGCCTGGTCGCTGGCCGTGTGGCCGGTGGCGATCCTGAGGTAGCCCTTGCGAGCCGCCACTCGCCGCGCCGACGCGAGCCGCGCCTCGCGGGCGCGCTCCTGCACGCCCGCGCCGGGCGCCAGGGCGATGGTGTCGAGGTGCGCCGCGAGGCCCAGGCCGCGGGCGGCGGCCAGGGCCGCCTCGGCCTCGTCGGCCGACTCCGGCCGGAGCCCGTGGTCCACGACGAGGACGCCGACCGGCCCATCGTGGAGCGCCGCGAGGACGTGCATCAGGCAGGTGGAGTCGGCCCCGCCGGAGACCATCGCCAGCACCGGGGCCCCGGGCGGCAGCAGGCCGGCCCTGCGGCACTGCACCGCGACGCGGGCCTCGAGGGTCGTGGACACCTCCGAGATTATGGCCCATGGGGGTTGCGAGGCGGCCCGCCCCGCCGAAGGCGGTGCCGCCGGTTGCCGGAGGGCCCGGCCAGGGCCCGGAGGCGCGCATGGCCGCCCGCAAGAGGCGGCCATGCGCATTTAGGACTCAATCTTCTTGGCGTAGCCCTCGAACTGCTGAGGGGTGAGCTCGCCGAAGGCGGTTCCCGCGACCCGGCCCTCGCGGTCGATGAAGACGGTCGTGGGCAGCCCGGTGCCGCCGAACTTGGCGATCGTGTCGCCGTGGCGGTCCACGCCCAG
>DATAGF010000277.1:0-2264 GCA_036257075.1 Miltoncostaeaceae bacterium | reverse complement strand
GCGTAGTCCTCGAGCGGGATCCGGAGCCGCAGCTGGAGGAAGCGCCCGAGCCAGGCGCCGAAGCCGGCGGGAGCCAGGAGCCCTCCGAGCAGGCTCGACTCGAGGTGGCAGTGGGCGTCGACCAGCCCTGGCACGAGGATGGCGTCGCCCAGGTCCTCGACCGCGGCGCCCGGGAACCGCCCGGCGAGCGCCTCCGCCGGGCCGACGTCCGCGATCCGGTCTCCGACGCAGGCGACCGCGCCCTGCGGCAGGGCGGGTGCCGCCACCGGCATCACCCAGGCGGCCCGCCAGAGGCGGGCGGCGCCGGGGTCAGCCGCCCTTGCCGTCCTCCTGCTTGGGCCCGCTGATCGCCTCGCCCTCCGCGTCGTCCTTGTCCCCGGTGATCCCGGACTTGAACTCGCGGGCGCTCGATCCGAGGCTGCGGCCGATCTCCGGCAGCCGCTTGGCTCCGAAGATGACGAGCAGGATGAGCAGGACGATGACCAGCTCCAGCGGCCCGATGCCGAACGGCACGACGGCCTCCTTGAACGCAATGCGACGACGGTCGCTGCTAAGTCGGAGGGTAGCATGGCGGCGTGGCGCCGCTGAGCCCCCGACGGTCGAACGTCGCCGAGCGGCTCGACCTCATCGCGGCTGCCTGGGGAGGACTCGTCGCCTCCATCGGCCTCATGGCCGGGTCGGGCCGGGACTGGCCGGCCCGCCTCACCGCCGCGGCGCTCTCGTTCTGTCTCGGCGGCTTCCTGGCGGCGGTCCGGGCGGCCGCGCGGCGGCCCTTCCACGCCTTCGCCGCCTGGGTCGCGGCCTACGTCATCTACGCGTGCTTCGTCCTGCTGGCGCGCGTCATCGAGGCCCTCGGGGGACCCGACGCCCCCTCGCTGGTCCCGGGCGGCCGCACCGAATGGCTGATCGCGGCCGTCTGGGCGCTCGCCTTCGCCCTGCTGGGCGGGGTCATCGCCAACTCCTGGCTGCGCCCGGCCTCGGGCCGGCGGCGCATCTCCTAGGCGGGGCGCTCCCGCTCGAACTCGCGGTGGAAGGCGCTCGCCGTCGGCCCGCTCTGGCCCTGGTACTTGCCCCGGTAGGGGGCGTCCACCGGCGTGGTCATCTGGAGGAACGAGATCTGCCCGATCGCCATGCCGGGGTGGATCGAGATCGGCAGCTTGGCGACGTTCGAGAGCTCGAGGGTGATCGTGCCGTCGAACCCCGGGTCCACGTAGCCGGCGGTGGAGTGGATCAGCAGCCCGAGCCTGCCGAGGCTGGACTTGCCCTCCAGGCGGGCCACCAGGTCGTCCGGGAGCACGACCCGCTCCAGGGTCGAGCCGAGGACGAACTCGCCGGGGTGCAGGATGAAGCGGTCGCCCGCAGCGACGTCGACCACCTCGGTCAGGTCGTCCGACGGCTCGCGCACGTCGATGAAGGGCCGCCGGTTGTTGTGGAAGACCCTGAACTGGTCGGCGACGCGCACGTCCACCGACGAGGGCTGCAGCAGGCTCTCGTCGAAGGGCTCGATGACGAGCCGCCCGGAGGCGAGCTGCGCCCGGATCGTTCGGTCGGACAGGACCACGGTCGGCGAGCATAGCCGTCGAGCATCGCCGCCCGCGAGGAGGCGGCGAGCGCAGACGGCGCATTGGTACCTTTGGGCCATGGTCGGCGAGCGCGCGTTCCGGGTGGAGGCGGTCCCCGAGGGGGCCTCCCTGGACGAGGTCGCCGCGGCCCGGGCCGCAGGCGCGGTGCCCGACGTCATCCTCGGCGGACGGCTCGTCGGCGAGGGGCCGCTCGAGGCGCTCGAGCCCGTCGACGTCGAGCCGGACGAGCTCGCCCAGCTCTGCCGCGGGCGGCGCCTGCCGCGCTGGGTGGCCGCGAAGAACCCGCTCTCGGGCGGCTTTGTCCAGACCAAGGCCCTGATGCGCTCGGCAGACCTGGTCACGGTCTGCGAGGAGGCCGCCTGCCCGAACATCGGCCGCTGCTGGGCGCGCGGCACCGCGACCTTCATGATCGCGGGCAGCCGCTGCACCCGGGGCTGCCGCTTCTGCAACGTGATGACGGCGCGGCCGCTCGGGCCGCCCGACCCGGACGAGCCCGCCCGCGTCGCCGACGCGGCCGCGGCGATGGGCCTCCGGTTCGTCGTGGTGACCGCGGTGGCGCGCGACGACCTGCCCGACGGCGGCGCCGCCCACTTCGCGGCCGTCATCGCCGCGCTGCGCGACCGCCTCCCCGACGCCCGGGTCGAGGTGCTGATCCCCGACCTGCGCGGCGGCTGGGAGGCC
>DATAGF010000275.1:0-3407 GCA_036257075.1 Miltoncostaeaceae bacterium | reverse complement strand
CTGGTCGGCCAGGCCGCGATGGAGGCGCTGCTGCGCGCGGAGGCGGCCGACGCCCCCGGCTGACCGCGGCGGATGAGCGTCTTGGTGACCGTTGTCGCCCCGGCGCCCGCGGGGGCGGCCTGGGAGCGGTGGACGGACTTCGCGCGCTGGCCCGAGTGGAATCCCCAGTGCATCGAGGCCGAGCTCGCGGGGCCGCTGGCCCCCGGCACGACGCTCGACCTGCACCTGCGTCACCCGCGCGGCCGCGACTTCTACACGCGGCCGCGGCTGACCGTGGTCGATCCGGAGCGCGAGATCGCCTGGGAGACGCGCGCCCTGGGCATGCGTGCGCCGAGCCGCACCCTGCTCAGCCCGGAGCCGGACGGGACGCGGGTGACGATCGAGTCGGACGCCCTCGGCCCGCTGGCCTTCACCTACAAGATGAGCGTGACCGACCGCACCCAGGCTCTAATCTACGTCGCCATGCTCGACGCGCTCTGCGACAGCCTGCGCGCGTGAGGGCGCTGATCGCCTCGGTCGCGGTCGCGGCCTGGCTGGCGTGCGCGGGCGCCGCGGCGGCCCACGTCGAGGTCCTGCCGACGTCGGTGCCGGCGGGCGAGGCCGTCGAGTTCACGGTCAGGGTCCCCACGGAGCGCGACCTGCCGACCACGCGGCTGAGCGTCGAGTTCCCGCCCCAGGTGACGGTCTTCAGCTTCGCCGAGCCGCCGCCCGGCTGGCGCATCACGCCGCTCCGGCGGCCGGACGGCCGCTTCCGCGGCGTGGTCTACAGCGGCGGCTCGATCCCGCCCGCCCGCTACGCCGACTTCAGGATGCTGGGGACCCCGTTCGAGGAGGGCACCGCGGTCTGGGCCTCGCGCCAGACGTACGCCGACGGGCAGGTCAAGGCCTGGACCGGGCCCCCCGAGCCGCCGGGGGCGGAGTCGACCGAGAGCGGGCCGGACCAGCCCGGTCCGGCGGCGGCGGTCGAGATCACCGCGCCGGGGACGGCCTCGGGCGAGGCGCCCGCGGCGACGGGCGACGAGGACGACGGGTCGGGGGCCGCGATCTGGCTCGGCGTGATCGCGATCGGCATCTCGCTGCTCGCGGCGCTCGCGGTCGGCTTCCTCTGGTCGACGCGTCCGGCGCGGCTGCCGGAGGACGAGCGATGAGGACCGAGCGCCGGCCGCGGCTCGACCCGGGCACGTTCCAGCTCCCCCTCGAGCGGATGCGCAACGGCTACTACAGCGACGCCTACTTCACCTTCACCCGCGGGGTGCTCGAGCGCGACGACCACCACCCCGAGGTGCTGATGCAGGTCTTCCAGCGCGAGCACTCGGTGCTCGGCGGGGTCGACGAGGCCATCGCGATCCTCAAGCTGTGCTCGGGGCGGCGGGCCGCCGACGGCGACTGGGAGCCGGGCTGGGACCAGCTCGAGGTGCGCGCCCTGTACGACGGCGACGAGATCGAGCCCTGGGAGACCGTCCTCACGATCCAGGGCGACTACAGCCTCTTCGCACACCTGGAGACCCTCTACCTGGGCGTGCTCGCGCGGCGCACGCTCATCGGCCGCAACGTGCGCGACGTCGTCGCGGCGGCCGGCGGCAAGCCGATCCTCTACTTCCCGGCCCGCTTCGACCACTGGCAGGTCCAGACCGGCGACGGTTGGGCGGCCCACATCGCCGGCGCCATCGGCGTCTCGACCGACGCCCAGGCGTCGTGGTGGGGCGGCAAGGGGATGGGGACGGTGCCCCACGGGCTGATCGCCGCATACGGCGGCGACACGGTGCTCGCGGCGCGCAAGTTCGCCGACGCCTATGCCGACGACCTCAACGTCACGGTGCTGGTCGACTTCGAGAACGACTCGGTGCGGACCGCGCTCGAGGTCGCCGACGCCCTCGGCCCGCGCCTGTGGGGCGTCCGGCTCGACACCGCCAGCACGATGGTGGACCGCTCCCTCTGGCACGAGATGGGCCGCTTCCCGCCGACCGGCGTCGTGCCCGAGCTGGTGTGGAAGGTGCGCCGGGCCCTCGACGGCGCCGGCCACGGCGCGGTCCGCATCGTGGCCTCGGGCGGCTTCGACGCCGAGCGCATCCGGGCCTTCGAGGAGGCCGGCGTCCCGGTGGACGCCTACGGCGTCGGCACCTCGCTGCTCCGCGGCTCGAACGACTACACCGCCGACGTCGTCCGGGTGGACGGGGCGCCCTGCGCGAAGGTCGGCCGCGAGGAGCGACCAAACCTGCGCCTCGAGCTCGTGGAGTAGTGCTCGGGCGGATCCATCACGTCGCCTACGTCGTGGCCGACATGGACGCCGCCCTCGAGCGGCTGGGCGCCACCTTCGGGCTGCGCCCGGCGCTGCGGGAGGTGATGGCCGACCAGGGGGTCGAGGCCGCCCTCTGCGGGCCCGCCGGGGCCGCCGTGGAGCTGATCCGGCCGCTCGACGCGGACGGCGCCATCGCGCGCTTCCTCGATGCCCGCGGCGAGGGCCTCCACCACGTGGCCTTCGAGGTCGACGACCTCGATGCCGCCCTGGCCGACCTGCGGGCGCGCGGCGCCGAGCTCATCGACGAGCGCCCACGCCACGGGCTGGGCGGGCACCGGGTCGCCTTCGTCCACCCCCGCTCGGCGAACGGCGTCCTCACCGAGCTGGTCGAGGCCGAGGGGGGCGGGGGGCACTAGACTCCGGGCGATGGCGACCAGGCGACTCGAGCTCGGCTTCGACGGCGGCACCGTTCTGCGGCTCACCGTGGACGAGGGCGTGAGCGACGACCTGACCCGCGCCCTGGACGCGGGCAACGGCCCCGTGTGGCGGTCGATCGAGGCCGAGGAGGGCACCTTCTGGATCGCCGAGAAGGACCTGCGGTACGTGCGCCTGGCGCCGGGCGAGGTGCCGGGCCGCGTGGGCTTCGGGGGCTCCTGACCGCCGCCAGGGGCTGAGCGTGGACCTCGGCCTCGTCGGCCGCGCCAACGCGGGCAAGACGGCGCTCTTCGCCCTCGTGACCGGCGCCCGGGCCGAGATCGCCCCCTACCCGTACACCACCCGCGAGCCCGCGCGGGCCATGGCGGACGTGCCGGACCCGCGCCTGGACGCGATCGCCGACGTCCAGGAGATCCCCCGCCGCGTCCCCGCCCAGGTGGGGCTGGTGGACATCGCCGGGCTGGCGGCCGGCGCCGGCGCGGGCGAGGGCCTCGGCGGGGCAGCCCTCGGGCAGCTCCGCCAGACCGACGCGCTCGTCCACGTCGTCCGCGCGTTCACGAACGCCGAGGTGCCCCACCCCGAGGACCGGATGGACCCCGTCGCCGACGCGGAGGCGGTCGACCTCGAGCTCGCCGTCGCCGACCGCGACCAGGTCGAGCGCCGCCTCGAGCGGGTGCGCAAGGGGGCGCGGGCCGGCGAGGCGGGCGCAGCGGGCGAGCTGGCGGCGCTCGAG
>DATAGF010000250.1:0-2258 GCA_036257075.1 Miltoncostaeaceae bacterium | reverse complement strand
GCGCGGTGGAGGTGCCGCACGGTCCGCTTGACGCTCTCGGGACCGGTCGGGAGCTCGGGGTGCGCCGGCTCGTGGTCCACGAAGCCGGGGTGGACGAGCTCGTCCGCGAGCCCGAGATCCCCCGTCGCGTAGATCTCCTCGAGCGCGCGACGCGCCAGCCGCTTGTTGTCCTCCGACATCGCCGCCGTCTAGCGGGAGAGCACCGCCAGGGTCTTCCGGAGCCGGCGGTTGCCGCTGGTGTCGGTCGCGATGACCGCCAGCCTCGTCAGCGCGAGGGCCCTGGTCCTGAAGCGGGCGCGCAGGAGGCGCCGCGCCGGCAGGGAGACGGGCACCTTCAGGGTCACCCTCGCGTTGGCCGCGAGCGTCCGCCGCGCCCGCTGCATGGTCGCGCGCTTGCCGGCGTTCGGCAGCAGCAGCTTGCCCGAGGCGGCGATCCGGCAGAGCTCGTTGCAGCCCACCCGCACCGTCAGGAAGCCCTTCTGGACGACGCGCTGGCGCGCGACCACGCGCAGCCGGATCCGCGGTTTCGTCCTGTCGGCGCCGGCCTTCCCGGCGCCGGGCGCGCCGCTCGTGTCGTAGGGGAGCGGCGCCGGGCCCGCGCAGGCGCCGCTCGTGGCGAGGCGGTAGACGGGGCCGTCGATCGAGGTCGCGTAGAGGCGCCCGCAGCCGTCCTCGCCGAGGGAGCTGAGGCCGCTGACGTGCAGGCCCGTCGCGCCGTCCCCGGACGCGCCGCCGGGGCCGAGGGCGGCCGACCAGAGCTCGCCCTTGCAGTAGTCGCCGTAGACGTAGCGCCCATAGAGCTCCCGGAGCGCGGGGTCGCGCACCACATAGCCGCCGGTGATCGAGCACCAGCCGGCCGAGTGGAGCTTCTGGATCACGGGGCCGACGTACCCCGCGGGCAGCTCGTCGGGGCGCACGGGCCGGTCGGCGCCGAAGCGCGTGCTCCCCTCGGTGATGTTCCAGCCGAAGTTGGCGCCCTTCCCCCAGCCGGCCGCGCGCGGCACGTAGTCGATCTCCTCGACGTCGTTTTGGCCCACGTCGCCGATCGTCAGGTCGCCGGTGAGCCGGTCGAAGGAGAAGCGGAAGGGGTTGCGGAGCCCGAGCGACCAGACCTCGGGGGCGGCCGCGCCGAACGGGTTGTCGGCGGGCGCCAGGGCCGCGCCGGGCCGGACGTCGAGGCGCAGGATCTTGCCCAGGCGGGTCCCGAGGCTCTGCCCGCTGCCGAGCGGGTCGCCGGTGCCGCCCCCGTCGCCGGTGCCGGCGTAGAGCATCGCGTCGGGGCCGAAGGCGAGCTGGCCACCGTTGTGGTTCGCGTAGTCGTCGTGCTCGACGGCGATCAGGGTGCGGCGCGTGGCGGGGTCGGCGATCTCGGGGTCGGCCGCGCTACGCCGGAACTCGTCGACGACCAGGTCGCCGGCGCGCGCGGCCGGCGGCTGGCGCGAGACGTAGAAGGCGAAGAAGCGGCCGCTCGTCGCGTAGTCGGGGGCGAAGGCGATCGACAGGAGCCCGCGCTCGTCCTCCCGCCCGTCGCCGGTCGACACCAGGCTCCTGATGTCGAGAAAGGGCCGCTGCCGCAGGCTCCCGTCGACCAGCAGCCGGACCGTCCCGGCGCGCTCGACCACGAACACGCTGCGGACGTCGCGCGGCGGCGACACAACGTAGACCGGGCGCGAGAAGTCGCCGATCTGGGCGAGCGCCGGGGCGGCCTGGGCGGCCTGCGTCGCGAGCCCGGGCAGCATGGCGGCCACCGCGCCGGCGAGCAGCGCGAGGATCAGGGGGGCCCGGCGCACCGGCGGGACGCTAGCGAAAACGCGACGCAGACGGGCGCGACCCGGTCGCGGGGCGCGGCGGGGGACCGGCTAGGGGACCACGCGGATCGGCACCTGGACGAGGCACTCCAGCGACCCGTCCTTGGCCGACGCGGCCCACGCCTCCAGCATCCCCCGGCGCGGGATCCCCGGGATCGGGGGCGTCCCGCCGATCCAGCGCCCGGCGATCGCGTAGCCGGAGAAGTCGGGCAGGAAGGTGCCCTCGGTGGCGGTGATCGGCCGCTCCCCCAGGGTCGAGCCGCCGACCCCGGGGGCGCGGAACGACAGCACGAGCCCGTGCTCGAAGAGTGGCTGGAGCTCCAGCCCGCGAGCGCGGGCCCGGCCGTTGGTGCCGGTCCAGTTGGTGATCTGCAGGCACCCGTCGCTCAGGACGGTCGCGGCCCGGTCGGCCGTCGCCTTCCAGAGGTCGATGATCAGGACGTTCCGCGG
>DATAGF010000135.1:0-7523 GCA_036257075.1 Miltoncostaeaceae bacterium | reverse complement strand
GGAGGCGGCGCGTGATCGGATGGCAGGAGCGGCGGGAGCCCGCGGCCACGGGGCTCGGCCTCAGCGAGCCGCCCGCCCGCGAGCCGCTCTTCCCGGTCGCGCCCGCGGAGGCCTTCCGCGAGGGGTTCGCCCTGGCCGGGGCCCCGGCGCGGGCGATCGCGGTCTTCGCGTCGCGGCGCTCGCCGCCGCACGGCTGGCGGCGGGGGGTGCCGTTGCCGCCGACGATGGTCCGCGAGGAGCCCGTGTTCGCCGTCGCGTGGGCCGGCGTCGAGCCCCTGGGCGACACCCACGGGGAGGTGGGGCTGCTCGACCCCGGCTCCGTGCTGGCCGACCGCTCGGGCGAGCCCATGCCCGGCGCCGGCGCCCTGACCGGCGAGGTGGCGGCGATGCTCGAGGAGCTCGGCACGGTCATGGCGGGGCGCCCGGTCGCGGAGCGGGTGGTGCTGCGCCTGGCCCAGCTGGCGGTGCTCGCAGGCGTCGGCACGCCGGCCGGCATCCGGCTGAGCAAGGGCCTGAGCCACGTCCAGTGGCCGCTGCTGGCCGGGGCGGAGCCCGAGCGGGTGGCCGCGGTCTTCCTGGCGCTCGCCGACCGGGGCTCGCTGATGGCCGACGGAAGCTCCCTGATCATCCCCTGGGAGGCCGGTCCCCTGTACGCGCGAGCGCTCCGGACCGCGTGACGGCCGGGCCCGCCTCTCGTAGCATCTCGGCGATGCCGATCGAGGGCGCAACGCTGCCGGCCCCCGCGACCCCGCTGGCCGAGGTGCTGCGGGGCGGGCTGGAGGCGTACCCGGACAGGGTCGCGCTCTGCTCGTCCGTGCGCGCCCTGACCTGGCGCGAGCTCGACGAGGCGGCCCGGCGCATGGCGGCCGGCTATCGCGGGATGGGGCTCGCCCCGGGCGACCGGGTGGCGTCGCTGATGCCGAACCGGATCGATCTGGCGATCCACTACCTGGCCTGCTTCACCGCCGGCCTGGTGGCCACGCCGCTCAACTACCGTTACACGGCCCGCGAGATCGACCACGCCCTGGAGGTGTCGGGGGCCGCGGCCCTGCTGGTCCACGCGGAGAGGGCGGCCGACGTCGCCGCCAGCGCCCTCGCCGGCGAGCTGCCGCGGGGGGTGGTCTGGTACGAGGGGGAGGGCGACGGCGGCCGCCGCTTCGAGGACCTCGCCGCCGCGCCGCCGGGCGAGACGGCGCCCTCAGACCCCGGCGACCCGGCCGCGATCTTCTTCACCTCCGGCAGCACGGGCCCCGCGAAGGGCGTCACCCACACGCACGAGACACTGAGCTGGATGTGCGCGAGCGCCGCGGCGGCGTTCGAGCTCACCCCCGACGACGCCTTCCTGCCGGGCTCGTCGATGTCGCACGTCGGCTCGTTCATGTGGACCTTCGCCGCCCTGTCGGCCGGCGCTCGCGTCGTCCTCGCGCGCAGCTGGGAGGCGGACGCGATGCTGCCGCTCCTGCGCGCCGAGCGCCCCACGATCATGGCGATGCTCCCCGTGGCGCTGACCGCCCTCGTGCGAGACCCGGGGGCGAGCGCCGCCGACTTCGCCTCGCTGCGCCTGTGCCGGGCCGGTGCCGACAAGGTCTCGCTGGAGCTCGAGGACGAGTTCACCCACCTCGCCGGATTCCCCATCGACGAGGGCTACGGCATGACCGAGGTCGGCGTCGCGACCCTCAACCCGCCGTCGGGTTACATCAAGCGCGGCTCGATCGGGCGCCCGGTCCCCGGCTTCGCCATCGCGGTACGGGACGACGAGGGGGCCGAGGTGCCCCCCGGGACGGTCGGGCGGATCTGGATCCGGACCCGCAGCAGCACGGTCGGCTACTGGGGCGACCCGGCCGCGTCGGCGGCGATCGTGCGCGACGGGTGGCTCGACTCGGGCGATCTCGCCCGGGCCGACGAGGACGGCTATCTGTGGTTCTTCGGCCGCAAGAAGCAGATCATCGTCCACGACGGCTCGAACATCAGCCCGCAGGAGGTGGAGGGCGCGCTGGTGGAGCACCCGCGCGTGGTCCTCGCCGGCGTCGTCGGCGTGGACGACGCGGTGCACGGGGAGAGCGTCCGGGCCTACGTGACGCTGGACGGGGAGGGGCCGCCCCCGACGCCCGGCGAGCTGATCGCCTTCGCGCGGGCGCGCGTCGGCTACCAGGCGCCCGAGGAGATCGTCGTCCTCGACGAGATGCCGCTCAACCCGACCGGCAAGGTCGACCGTGTGGGGCTCAAGCGCCTCGCCGAGGATCAGCTGCACCCGCACGGCCTGGACGGCGCGCGCTAACCTCGCCGCTGGCGATGGCACGCGACTACTACGAGGTCCTGGGCGTCCCGCGGGACGCGAGCGAGGACGACATCAAGCGGGCCTTCCGGCTCCGCGCGCGGGAGCTGCACCCCGACGTCAACGCCGACCCGCAGGCCGAGGCGCGCTTCAAGGAGCTGGCCCAGGCCTACGAGGCCCTCTCCGACCCCGAGACGCGGGCGGCCTACGACCGCTACGGGGCCGAGGGGCTGCGCGGTCGGCCCGGGCCCGAGTTCGCCGATTTCGGGTCCTTCCAGGACCTCTTCGACGCCTTCTTCGGGGGCGACGTCTTCGGCCGCCGCGCCTCTGGCCCGCGCCCCGGGGATGACGTCGGCGTGGCCGTCGGCATCTCGTTCGTCGAGTCGGCCCACGGCGTCACGCGCGAGATCGAGTACGACGTGGTCGGCACGTGCGGCGACTGCGAGGGCTCCGGCGCGGCGCCGGGCGCCACTATCGAGCGCTGCGCGATGTGCGCCGGCCAGGGCCGGGTGCGCCAGCTGTCCCGCGGGCCCTTCGGGCAGTTCGTCCGGACCCAGACCTGCCCCCAGTGCGGCGGCGCCGGCGACATGCCCTCCGAGGCCTGCCCGGCCTGCGACGGGCGCGGGCGCGTCCCGACGACGCTCGCGGAGACGGTCGACATCCCGGCGGGCATCGCCAACGGCCAGCGCATCCGGATGAGCGGCCGCGGAGGCGCGGGCGAGCGCGGCGCGGGCCCCGGCGACCTCTACGTGCAGGTGTCGGTGGCCGAGGACGCGCGCTTCGCGCGCGACGGCCTCGACATCGTGACGCGGGTGGCCGTGCCGGTCACGGACGCGATGGTGGGGACCACGATCGCCGTCCCGACCGTGGACGGCGAGGCCGAGGTGGAGCTCCGCCCCGGCACCCAGTCGGGCGACGAGCTGGTGATGAGGGGGCGCGGCTTCCCGGCGCTGGCCGGGCGCGGCCGCGGCAACCAGCGCGTGGTCGTGGACGTGCGCGTGCCGCGGGTGATGACCGAGGACGGCCGCCGGGCCGTCGAGGGCCTCGCCGAGACCCTCGACGAGCGCAGCTACCGCGAGGACGAGGGGTTCTTCGACCGGCTCAAGCACGCCTTCCGCTGACGCGGGGGGGCGCCTGGTACGCCTGACCGTGGCGGTGGACCCCGCCGACGCCGAGCGGGCGGTCGCCGAGGCGTGCGCGGCCCTCGGGAGCGGGTGCCGCGAGGACGTCGCCCCGGGAGGGGAGGCGCTCCTCGACTTCTGGGTCGCCGAGGCGGCGGCCGACCCGGACCGCCTCCGGGCGCTGCTGGCCGCCGCCGGGGTCGCCGCACGCGTCGAGGCGCGGCCCGACGCGGGGGGCTGGCGCGACGCGCTGCGCGCATTCCACCGTCCGGTCGAGATCGCCGGGCGCGTGCTCGTCCGGCCGCCGTGGGCCGCGGCCCGCCCGCCCCTGCTGGACGTCGTCATCGACCCCGGCATGGCCTTCGGCACCGGCCAGCACGCGACCACCCGCTCCTGCCTGGAGCTGCTGGTGGGGGTCGCCGCGGACGCCCCCGGCGCCTCCGCGCTCGACGCCGGCTGCGGGTCGGGGGTCCTGGCCATCGCCGCCAGGCGGCTGGGCCTCGACCCGGTCTGGGCGGTGGACGCCGACCCGCTCTGCGTCGAGGCGACCCTGGCCAACGCGCGCCGCAACGGCGTCGGGCTGCGCGTCGGCCGCCGCGCGATCGGCGCCGACCGGCTGCCGGCGGCCGACGTGGTGCTGGCGAACCTCACCGGGACCCTGCTGCGGGCCCTGGCCGGGGCGCTGCCCGATCCGGCGCCGCGGGCGCTGATCGCGTCGGGGATCCGGCCCGAGGAGGCGCGCGGGGTCGAGGAGGCGATGGGGGAGCGCGGCCTGGCGCGCGCACGGCGGCTCGACGCCGAGGGCTGGTCGACGCTGCTGCTGGCGCGGTGAGGCACACCTTCCGCTACCTGGTCGCCGACCCGCCCGAGGCGGGCGACGAGCTGACCCTCTCGCCCGAGGACTCGCACCACCTGGCGCGCGTCGTGCGCCGGCGCCCGGGCGACGAGGTCGAGCTCACCGACGGGGCCGGGCGGCTCTGGCCGGCCGTCGTGGTGGCGGCGGGCGAGCGGGCGACGGTGCGCGTGGGGGCCCCGCGGCAGGCGCCCGCGCCCTCGCCGGTGTCCCTCTACCTCGGCCTCACGGACTGGGGGCGCGTGGACCTCGTCGTCGAGAAAGCCGCCGAGCTCGGCGTGCGCGAGGTCGCGCTGATGACCAGCGAGCGGGCGGGGCGCGTCCCCGCCCCTCCGGCCTGGGAGCGCCGGCGCGAGCGGCTGGACCGCGTCGCCGCGGCGGCGGCGCGCCAGTCCGGTCAGGTGTGGCTGCCGCGGCTGCGGGGGCTGGTACCGTTCGGCGATGCGCTGGCCGAGATCCCGTCCGGGGAGGGATGCCTGATCGACCCGCGCGGCGAGGCGGCGATCTCAGCGGTCGCGGGCCGCACCGGCCGGGCCGCCCTGCTCGTCGGCCCGCAGGCCGGCTTCTCGGAGGCCGAGGTGGCGCGGGCCCGCGACACGGGCCTGGCGGTCTGCGGCCTCGGGCCCGCGACCCTGCGGACCGAGACCGCCGCGATCGCGGCGGTCACGCTGGCCCTGGCGGCGGCCGGCCGCCTTTCGGGAGGCATGCCGTGAGCGGCGCGGGCACGACCTTCTCGGTGCGCTTCCTGGGCTGCAAGGTGAGCCAGGCGGACGCCGCCCTGATCCGGGACGCCCTGCGCGACGCCGGCCACGTCGAGACGACCGCGGAGGCCGCCGACGTGCACGTGGTCAACACCTGCGCGCTCACCGTCGAGGCCGAGCGCAAGAGCCGCCGCGAGGCCAACCGGGGCGCCCGGCGCGGGCGCGTCTTCGTCTCGGGCTGCGCGGTGAACCTGAACGCCGGCCAGTTCGCGGGCGCCGGCGTCACGACCCTGCCCGGGTCGGCCGACCGCGCGGCGGCCGAGATCGTCGAGCTGCTGGGCGGCGGGGGCACCACGGCCTGCGCCGACGACGCGCCGCGCGCGCCCGGCCGCACGCGCGCCTTCCTCAAGGTGCAGAACGGCTGCGACTCAGAGTGCGCCTTCTGCATCATCCCGACCACCCGGGGGCGCGCCGAGAGCCGCCCGCTGGCGCGGATCCTCGCCGAGGGGCGCAGGCGCATCGACGAGGGCCACCCCGAGCTGGTGCTCACCGGCATCAACATCGGCACCTTCCGGGACCCGGGCTCGGGCGCCGACCTGGCCGACCTGGTCCGCGCCGTCGGACGCCTCGACGGGCTCGAGCGGCTGCGCGTCTCCTCGATCGAGCCGGGCGACGTCGGCGAGCGCCTGCTCGCCGCCATGGCGGAGACGCCCGTCGTGGCCCCGCACCTGCACGTGCCCCTGCAGTCCGGCGACCCCGGCGTGCTGCGGGCGATGCGGCGCTCCTACGGCGTCGGCGACTACCTCGACGCCTGCCGCCGGGCGCGCGCGACGCTGCCCGGCCTGAACCTGACCACGGACGCGATCGTGGGGTTCCCCGGGGAGGACGAGGGCGCCTTCCTGGCGACCGCGCGGATCGCCGAGGAGCTGGAGATGAGCAAGGTGCACGTCTTCCCCTACTCGCCCCGGCCCGGGACGGACGCGGCCGCGATGGACGGCCGGCCGCCCCCGGACGAGCTGCGCGAGCGGGCGCGGCGGCTGCGCGACCTCTCCGACCGGCTGGGCTTCGCCCACCGCTCCCGGCGGGTGGGCGGCCGCGACCGCGTGCTGGTCGAGCGCCGCCACCCGGACGGCACGCTCGGCGGGCTGGGGGCCGACTACACCCGCTTCGTGCTGCCGGCCGGGGCCGGCGAGCCGGGGGCGATGGTGGCGGTGGCCGTCGAGGGCGTCGCCGGCGAGCACCTGGCGGGGCGGCCGCTGTGAGCGCGCCGGACTGCCTCTTCTGCAGGATCGCCTCCGGCGACGTGCCGGCGACGATCGTGGCCCGCGGCGACGGATTCCTGGCGTTCGAGGACATCGCCCCCAAGGCGCCGGTGCACCTCCTCGTGATCCCGGAGCGCCACGTGGAGTCGATCGCCGGCGTCGACGGGCTGTCCGAGGCCGAGCGCCTGGGGATGCTGCCCTTCGTCGCCGCGACCGCGAGCGCCGCCGGGCTCGACGACACGGGCTACCGGGTGACGACCAACCACGGCCCCGACGCGCGCCAGAGCGTCCTCCACCTGCACTGGCACATCCTCGGCGGGACCCGGCTGTCGGACAGCATGTGAGCGCGGTCGAGCCGAAGGACAGCGCGCAGCGCGTCATCGAGCTCGACGACCGCGTCGCGGTCGAGCTGGCGGGCGAGCAGGACCGGGTGCTCCGCGAGCTCGAGGGGCGGCTGGCCCTCGCCATCGCCCTGCGCGGCAACCGCCTGACGCTGAGCGGGGACGAGGCGCGCGTGCGCGCCGGCGCCGAGGTGGTCGAGCAGCTCGCGGGGCTGGTGAGCTCCGGCCGGCGGATCGAGCCGGGCACGGTCGCCGCCGTCGCCGACGCGGTCGAGGGGGCCGAGCCGGTCGGGCCGATGCTCGAGGACGTCGTCTGGCGCCACCGCCAGACCCTCGTCACGCCGCGCACGGCGGGCCAGAAGCGCTACGTGGACGCGATCCGCGGCCACACGATCACCTTCGGCATCGGGCCGGCCGGCACGGGCAAGACCTACCTGGCCGTCGCGATCGCGACCGCGGCCCTGATCCGACGCGAGGTCGGGCGCATCATCCTCACCCGCCCCGCCGTCGAGGCCGGCGAGCGCCTCGGCTTCCTCCCCGGGGACCTGGCGGCGAAGGTGGATCCCTACCTGCGCCCGCTGTTCGACGCCCTCTACGACATGCTCGACGCCGAGCGGGTCGAGGCCGCCTTCGACCGCGGCCAGATCGAGGTCGCCCCGCTCGCCTTCATGCGCGGCCGCACCCTCAACGACAGCTTCATCATCCTCGACGAGGCCCAGAACACCAGCCGCGAGCAGATGCAGATGTTCCTCACCCGCCTCGGCTACGGGTCGCGCATGGTCGTGACGGGCGACATCACCCAGATCGACCTGCCGCGCGACCAGCGCTCGGGGCTGGTCGCGGTCCCCGAGGTGCTGGAGGGCATCGAGGACATCGCCTTCGTCCGGCTGGACCGGCGCGACGTGGTGCGCCATCGTCTCGTCCAGCGCATCGTCGACGCCTACGGGGCCGCCCAGGAGCGCGAGAGCAC
>DATAGF010000217.1:0-10086 GCA_036257075.1 Miltoncostaeaceae bacterium | reverse complement strand
CTCCGGCGCCGGCACCCGCCCCGGCGCCCGCGCCCCCGCCCCCCACGCCGTAGGATTCGACCCGACGCGAGGGGGGCACCCCGGCGGATGATGGGCCAGCTCGATGGAGGGCGCGTCCTCGACGGCGCGCGGGAGGCCGCGAGGACGGCCGGCCGCCCCCTGGGCGCGGCCCTCGTCGCCATGGCCCTCGCGCTGGCCCTGGCCCTCTTCGCGCCGCCGGGCGGCGACCAGGCCGCCCACATGTACCTGACCGAGTCGTGGCGCGAGCATGGCTGGCAGCTCTGGGACAACTTCTGGTACGCGGGCCGCTACGCGCAGGTGAACTACAGCCTGCTCTTCTATCCGCTGGCGGCCCTGCTCGGGACCCCGACCGTCGTCGTCGCCTCCTGCGGCGCCGCCGCCGCCGCCTTCGCCGCCCTCGTTCGGCGCCGCTGGCCGGCGATCGCCACCGGCCCCTCGGTGGCCTTCGCCCTGCTCGTCCCGCTCGCGGTCGCCGCCGGGACCTACCCCTTCCTGCTCGGCCTCGCCCTGGCGCTCGGCTCGCTGCTCGCACTGGCCGCCGGCCGGCGGCTCCTCGCCCTCGCCGGCGTCCTCGCCACCGCCGCCGCGCACCCGCTGGCCCTGGCCTTCCTGCTCGCGGGCCTGCTGGCGGCGGCGCTCACGACCCCCGGGTGGTGGCGCTCGCGGGGCAACGTCGTCCTCGCCGCGGGCACGATCGCGGTCGCGGGCGTGCAGGCGCTCCTGCTGCGCGGCTTCGCCTCGGCGGACGCCCACTACCCGTTCGACCCGAAGGACGCGCTGGCCATCGCGGGCTTCTGCGCCGCGGGCCTGCTCCTGACGCACGGGCTGCCCGACCAGCGCCCGCTGCGGGCGCTCTTCGCGCTCTACGCGGTCCTCGGCGCGCTGGCGTTCGCGCTGTCCTCGCCGCTCGGGGGGAACGTGGTGCGCCTGCTGCTGCTGATGGGCGCGCCCCTCCTGCTGCTTCCGCTGGCCGCGCGCGGCTTCCGGCCGAGGGCGATCGCCTCGGTCGTGCTGGTGGGGGCCCTGATGTGGCAGGGCCTCCCCGCGGTCGCGGGGTGGAAGACGGCGGCCGACTCGCGCGCCCAGAACGAGGACTTCTGGTTCCCGGCCATCGCCTTCCTCGAGGAGCACGCCGACCCCGACCACCGCGTCCAGGTCGTCGCGACGGCCGACAACTGGGAGGCCTTCTACCTCGCCAAGCGGGGCGTGCCCCTGGCGCGCGGCTGGTTCCGCCAGGACGACTTCCCCGCCAACGAGGTGCTGTACCAGGAGCCGCTGACCGCCCAGCGGTACGAGACCTGGCTGCGGCGGATGGGCGTCCGCTACGTGCTGCTGCCGCGCGACCCGCTCGACTACAGCGCGAAGAACGAGGCGAAGCTGCTGCGCTCGGGGGCGTCGGGGCTGGAGCAGGTGTCGCGCATCGGCGGCTGGACGGTCTACGAGGTGCCGCGCGCGACCCCGATCGCGACGCCGGCCGACGGCATCGAGGTGCTGTCCCTGACGGCGAGCAGCGTGACCCTTCACGCGACCCGGCCGGGCCTCTACCGGCTGCGGCTGCGCTACACGCCGTACTGGCGGGTGGAGCGGGGCGCCGCCTGCGCGGCGCCGCGGCAGCCCTGGGGCACGGAGCTGCGGGTGGCCCGGGCGGGCGTGATCCGCATGTCCTTCGACGTCGAGCTCGGCACGTTCGTCGGCGCGGTGCTCGGCAGCCAGGGCGGCTGCACGTCCGAGGTCTACGGGCCGCCGGCCCCGGCCGCGCCGGCGACCCCCGCCGCCCCCGTCGCGCTGCCGGCCACCGGCTCCTGAGGCGGGCCGCTTAGGGCGGGCCCTGGCGCGGCGCCCACTCCGGGCCGCCGAGCGTCCAGTCGAGGTGGTTCTGGAAGTCGTTGATGAAGAGGGCCCAGACGTACCAGCCGATGATCGAGGCGACCCCGAAGAAGGCGCTCGCCCGGTAGATCGTCAGCATGACCGTGTCGCTGGCCCTGGTCCGCAGCCAGAGCCAGAAGCTGTCGCGGGGGACGATCTCGCGGTGGAAGTGCTCGGACGTGAACATCCTCCAGTGGAACGCGAGCCAGAGGGCCCACAGCACGTCCCAGACCCCGCCGAGCGACGTGTAGTAGGCGATGGCGTCGTCGCGCCGCCCGGCCTGGCCCACGTACTGCCAGGCGTCGAGGTGCAGGTGCCAGGTGCTGAAGGGGAAGAAGACCATCACCCCGACCGAGTCGAGGGTGTCCGAGAGCACGTGGGCCCAGGCGCCCAGCACGAACGAGAACGCCCAGATCTTGTTCCTGCTCAGGAGGTAGATGCCGCCGGCGACCAGCACCCAGACCAGCAGCGAGTGGGTGAAGCCGACGCCGGGCCAGCCGCGGTGCAGCTGCACGGGGTCGTCGACGATCTTGCGGTCGCCCGAGAAGTCGAGGCCGTACACCGCCCACTTCGTGAAGATGTCGGGCGAGTAGGAGCCGGCCAGGCAGAGCGGCAGGCTGACGATGCCCCCGAGCTTGGCGCGAAAGAGGTAGGGCTCGAGGTCGTGGGCGGCCCAGCTCACCCGACGAGGCCCGGCGGCCGGCGAGAGCCGCCGAGGCCGAGGAGGGTCTCCGGGGCGCTCACCCGGCGCCGGGGTCCCGGGCGCTGCGCCCGAGCAGCCGCCAGGCGAGCCAGGTCGCGGCGAGGACGAAGGGCAGCGACTCCCAGAAGCCGAGCAGGAAGAACGGCGGGAGGAAGGCCCCGAGAAGCGCGTAGAGCAGCACCGCCGCGGTCCAGTACGCGACCGCGAGGCGGTCGCGTGTGGTGGTCGGCCGCGGCACGCCGGGAAATCTCGACGCTTGAGGTCGCGGGCGCAAGGGGGGAGGCTCCGCCGGTGGCCGGGGAGACGCTTCGGATCCTGACCTGGAACCTGTTCCACGGCCGCGACGGGCTCCCCGGCCTCGGCGCGACCTGCGCCTCCACGCTCCTGGGCCGGCCCGTGGACGACGGCGTGCACGTCCACCTCAACCGCAAGCTCACCGGCCTCATGGCCGACCGGGTGCGGAGCTGGGCGCCCGACCTCTGCGCGCTCCAGGAGGTCCCGACCGCGGCGGTGCGCGAGATCGTCGCCCGAACCGGGATGCTCGCCGTCGGCGCGACGACCGGCCCGCTGATCGGCCCCCGCCGCCTGCGCGACGCGCTCGCCGCGCGCAACCCGGACCTCTGGCGCACCCACGAGGGCAACGCCAACCTGCTGCTCCTCGGCCCGGCGCTCGCGCTCGTGCCGGGGAGCGGGCGCGCCGTGCGGCTCAACCCGCCCGGCGAGATCGTGCGGGCCGCGTCCGAGCTCGGCCTCGAGGCCGGCGAGCTGCTGCGCTACCTGCCCGAGCCGCGGAAGGCGGTCGTCTCCCGGCTGCGCACGGCCTCGGGCGCCGAGCTCGCCGCCGCCTCGGTCCACCTGCACAACGCCCGCCATCCCGAGCTGATCGTCCGGGAGCTCGCGCGGGCGACGGAGGCGCTCGAGGGGACGGCGCGGGGGGCGCCGATGGTCCTGGCCGGCGACCTCAACGCGCGCCCCGCGCACCCGGCCATCGCGGCGGCCGCGGCCATGGGCTGGGACGTCGCCGCGGCCCCGTCGGGCCGCATCGACCGCGTCCTGACCCGCGGGCTGGAGGTGGTGGAGCCCGAGCGGGCCCTGCCGGCGGCCGGGCGCGAGGTGGCGGTCACCTTCGCCGGCAGGACGCGGCGGGTGCGCCTGTCGGACCACGACCCGGTGGGCGCCGTCGTCAGGGTGAGCGGATCTCCAGCTGAAGGACGAGCAGGACGATGACCGCCGCGGCGACGGCGCCCCAGCGCAGGGCCCGGCCGCGGTCGCGCCCGAGCCAGTCCGCGAGCGGCCAGACCAGCGGGAAGGCGAGCAGGCCGAAGCGGGCCATCGAGGTGATCGTCCCGCTGGAGAGCGGGACGACGAGCACCGCCGCCGAGTAGGCGACCCAGGGCGAGCGCAGGCCGCCCTCGCGGCGCCAGAGCAGCGCGAGAAGCCAGGCGTACAGGACCAGGAAGCCGAGGTCGCGGAAGGTGGCGGTCCAGGCGGCCGTGAAGTCGCCGGCCGCGACCAGGTCCCACGCCGCCCGGAGCTCGTCGGGCGCCGCCGTCACGAGGCCGATGCCGAGCTGGCCGCGGTCCCAGGCGCGCTGGGCCTCGAAGGGCAGCGTGGGCGAGCCGCGCGCCGCCGCCATCCAGGCGAGGAAGGCCGCCACCGCGAGCACCGACGGCAGGACGCCGAGGGCGGCGCGGCGGAGGCGCCCCGGGGCGCGGTCCTGCACGGCGAGCAGGCCCACGAGCAGCGCCACCAGGATGCCCGTCGGGCGCGCGAGCGCCGCTCCCACAGCCGCCAGGCCGGCCAGGGCGTAGCGGCCGCGGAGGGCCGCCAGCCCCGCGGCGACGGCGCACGCGAGGGCGATCCCCTCCGTGTAGGCGAGCGAGGCGTAGAGCGCCGGCGGCAGGAGGGCCAGGGTCCAGGTCGCCCGCACGGCCGCTGCCTCGCCGAAGCGCGCGCCGGTGAGCGCGTGGAGGCCGGCCAGCGCGCCGAGGAAGGCGAGGTTCGAGACGACCAGGGCACCGATGAAGGGGTTGATCCCCAGCGCGAGCAGCAGCGCCATCAGGCCGGGCAGCAGCGGGAAGAAGGCGAGGTTCGTGAACACCACGCCCACCTGGCCGACGTCGTGCTCGTAGCCGTGCCGGGCGACATCGATGTACCAGGTCGTGTCCCAGCCGCCCAGGAGCGCGAGCGCGTCGGGCACGGCCGGATCCACGCCGCGCTCGGGCAGCCCGAACACCAGGCTCGCGACGACGGCGAGGGCGAGGACCGCCACCCGGGACACCCCCCAGGCCACCAGGGGCACGCGCCACCCCGCGCCGGCGCGCCCGAGCGCGAGCGGCAGGGCGGCCCTCACGGCCGCGCCCCCCGGCGCCAGCCCGTCCAGGTCACCGCCGCCCCGATGGCCGCGACGGCGCCGGCGACGATCGGCGTCACCACGGCCGCCGGCTCGAGCTCGATCGGCGCGGACAGCTCGCGGGCGCCGCCGGGCTGGTCGACGCGCAGCGAGACGTGGGGCGAGATCCCCGCCCGCAGCGACCAGGCGAGGGCGAGCCCCCCGGCGACCAGGGCCAGCGGGCCGGCCCAGCGCGCCGCCGCCTCCAGGTCCCCGGAGGGGGAGGCCACCAGCCCGGCACCGGCCAGGACGGCCAGCGCGCCCAGCAGCGGCAGCAGCCAGAGCTCGCCCGCCGCCGAGAGTCCGGCCGCGCTCACGCGGCCGCCCGGGGCGGCCGCGGCGTACCAGGCGAAGGCCGGCAGCGCGCCGAGGGCCGCCCCGAGCGCCATGAGCGCGCCCCCGGCCGCCAGGCCGATCATCCCCCGCCTCCTGGGCCGGGCCTGGCCCGGCGGAACACCATCACGCCGTCCTCGTCGAAGACGACCCGCATGTCCGGGCGCTCGCGCAGGCGCGCGACCGCGGCGGCGTGGGCGGCGGGCAGCAGGCGGTCGCCCAGGTAGGGCCTCCGGCGGTCGAGGATCACCCAGCGCGCCTCGTCCACGACCGGGAAGGTGAGGATCCGCTCGCGCTCGGACAGGTGGGCGCCCATCAGGTTGCCCGCCGACACCGGCACGTCGTCGGGGATCAGCGCGACGGCTCGGGACGCCGCCGCGGCGTGCTCGCCGGACCGGAACTGCTCGGTGCGCTGGTCCGAGCCCACGACGGGCACGCCGCCCCACCAGGGCAGGGGCCCGAGGTAGACCCCGGCCGCCAGGACGACGGCGACCCAGCCGGCGGCCACCGCCCCGTCGCGCTCGAGCGCGCGGGCGAGCCAGGCCGGCCGGTCGGCCCTGCGGAGCCGCGCCAGCCCGAGGATCGCCGCGGCGACGAGGAAGGGCACGATGACGGCGACGTACTGGAACTCGATGGAGTACTGCGGGAACCAGTCCGCGAGCACGTTGATGACGACCTCGGGCAGGGCCCCCGCCGCGAGCAGGGGCGCCAGCAGCGAGAGGAAGGCGAGCGGGGCCAGCAGCGCGACCAGGTAGCTCAGGCGGTCGTACGAGGCCACCAGCTCGGCGGCCTCCCAGGGCCGCGTCAGCAGGGTCCGCGCCACGCCGGCGCCGTCGTCGCCCAGGCTGGAGTAGCGGTCGACGAAGGCCGAGCCCTGGCCCTCGTTGAAGCGCGGGATGATCACGAGCACGGCGACCGCGACCCACGCGAGCGCGGCGACCGCCAGCGCGGCGCCGTAGCGGCGGCCGAGCCCCCGGACGATCATCCAGATGCCGAGCACCGCCAGCGCGAGGCCGACCTCCTCCTTCGTCAGGGCCGCCAGGACCGCGAAGACCGTGAGCAGGGCGTAGCGGCGCTCCTCGGCGGCCCAGATGCAGAAGAGCAGCAGTGGGGCGGCGAGCGTCACGGGGTGGAACTCGGTGAGGGTCGCCCACTGGAGCGGCGGATAGAGCAGGTAGACGGCCGCGGCGGCGACGGCGAGCCGCTCGTCGCCGAGCCAGCGCCGCCCCAGCCAGTAGGCGGGCAGGGCGCCCGAGGCGACGATGACCGCCTGGGCGACGAGCAGCGCCTGCGGCAGGGCGCCGGTCCAGGTCAGGGGGGCGAACAGCACCAGGATGGGGTCGACGTGCGCGCCGAGCCGCACGAACTGCTCCCCGGCGATGTCCGTGGTCTCCAGCGGGCGCCCCTGGGCGGTGCTCCAGACCGCCTGGACCATGTTCCCGAGGTCGAAGCGGCCGGTCCAGAAGGCGTCGTGGCGCCGCACCGACAGGTACGAGAAGAGGCCGGCCCAGACGGCGGCGAGCCCCCAGACGGCGGCGAGCGGCCGGCGCGGCCAGGCGGCCGCGCGGGGCCGCCACGGGGTCCGCGGGAGCGGGCGCGGGACGGGCGGGGCCGAGGTCACCGGCGCCTCCGCTCCAGCAGGACCACGCCGCCGATGAAGGCGAGCTCCACCAGGCTCAGCACCAGCCGCGAGCCCACCGACAGCGCGACGGCCACCCCGCCGGGGACGTTCTGCGCCAGGGCCAGCGCGAAGGCCCCCTCGCGGATGCCGAGCCCCGAGGGGAAGATGAACGCGATCATCGAGACGGCGAACGAGAGCAGGAAGGCCAGGCCGACGAAGGCGGGGCCGCCCGCCTCCGCGCCCGCCGCCGAGCGCACCAGCAGCCAGATGCCGAGGCCGCCGAGGACGGCGATGCCGGCGTACCACCCGAGCAGGCCGAGGAGGGGACGGGTGGCGAGCAGGCGGGGCAGCGGCTCGCGGCCGGCCTTGCGCAGCAGCCACGACGACACCGGCCCGAAGACGCGCGGATCGAGGAGCACCAGGCCCAGCGGCACCAGGGCGAGCAGCCACAGGCGCCGGTCGCCGCCCCCGGCGTAGGCCGCGATCCAGATCACGCCGCCGGCCGCCGCGACCCCGAGGCTGAGCGCCTGCTCGTAGACCGTCGCCGCCACGGTCACCCGGCGGGGCACGCCCCGCTCGTGGCTGAGGACCACCCGCCCGAGCACCATCAGCACGTTGCCCGGGACGTAGCGGCCCAGCAGGGAGCGGGCCCAGATCGACAGCGTTACCAGGGGCGGCGGCCCGGGGTGGTGCAGGCGGTCGATGATGGCCCCGTAGCCCAGGGCGCTGGCCGCGTAGAAGAGGAGCAGCACCAGCAGCCCGAGGACGAACAGCCCCGGCTCCAGCTCCCAGTCGTACGACGAGACGGTCGACCAGCCGTCGACCAGGGCCCAGCCCATGAAGCCGAGCACCAGCAGGCCGGCCGCCAGGCCTCCCCACCGTCGCAGGGGGCTGCGCGCCCCGATGGCCGGCGCCGCGCCGGCGCCGTCAGCCGGCCGGGCCATGGCGCCGCGCGACCGCCAGCAGGCCGTGGTAGCCCGGCCGGCGGCCGACGAAGGCCGAGTCGACCTCGAGCGCCGCGCGCAGCGCCCGGGCGAGGAGCCGCGGCGGCGGACCCCCGACCGCCCGCCCCCCGCCGGCCTCCAGCCGGCGGCGCAGAGCGCGGCGGTACACCTGCCGGTGGTAGAGGCCGGTGAGCGGGAACCCCCATCCCTGGACCCGGACGTCCTCGAAGCCCGCCGCTCGCATGCGCGCCTCGAGGGCCGCGGCCTCGTAGCGGCGGCGGTGGCCGGCCCAGCGGTCGGTCCAGTCGTACCGGTAGGGGTTCGCTGGGACGGTGACCAGCAGCAGGCCGCCGGGGCGCAGGACCCGGGCCAGCTCCGCCAGCGCCGCGGCGTCGTCGTCGAGGTGCTCCAGGACCTCGGCGCAGACGGCGGCGTCGAACGCGGCGTCGGGCAGGGCCAGGCGGGCCGCATCCCCGAGCAGGACCGGGTTCGCCTCGTCGACGCCGCGCGCCCGCAGCGCCGCCCGCACCCACTCGCAGAGCTGGGGGCTGGCGTCCACCGAGGTGACGCGCAGGCCGGCGTCCACGAGCTTCAGCGTGAGGGTCCCGGCCCCCGCGCCGGCGTTGAGGACCTGCGGCCCCGGCAGGGCCGGGAGCAGGCGGCGGAGGATCAGCGCCTCGCGGTAGTCGTGGCGGGGGCCGTAGAGCTCGGGCGCGTCGCCCCAGTCGTGCGCGCCGGGCTGGGAGGCGCTTGGGCTGGTGCTCACGGCGGTCAGGTTAGGGAACCGTCCCGGGAACCCTCAGCCCCGCAGGAGCGGCCGCAGGGCGTCCGAGAGCCGCCCGGCCACCGCCGCCGGCGTCCCGCGCTCGAGGTAGACCGCCCGCGCGGCCGCCCCGAGCCGCGCCCGCAGCGCCGCGTCGCCGGCCAGCCGCGCCAGGGCCGCCGCCAGCGCGTCCGGATCGCCGGCGGGCACCAGCAGCGCCGTGCGGCCGTCCTCCAGCACCTCGCGCACGGCCGGGGTGTCGGCCGTGACGACCGGGCGCCCCGCGGCCATCGCCTGCCAGACCTTGTTGGGCACCACCCTGGCGGCCTTCGCGCTCTCGCCGAAGATGCCCAGGCAGATCGCGGCGCGGCCGACCTCGGCGCCCAGCGCCTCGTAGGGCACCCAGCGCTCCCAGGTGAGGCCGGGCGGCCGGTCGCTCGCGAGCTCTCCCGCCAGCCAGCCCCCGAGCTGGCCGTCGCCGATCAGCCGGACGGGCGGGACGCCCGGCCGGCGGGCGGCCGCGATCACCGTCGCGACCCCGTGGAGCGGGGCGAGCTTGCCGTAGAAGAGGGCGACCGGCGGTCCGTCCGGCGGCGGGAGGGGCGGGAAGCGGGCCGGCTCGGCCCCGACCGGCACGACGGCGACCCGGGCGCGGGGGACCGCGAAGCGCTCGGCGAGCCAGTCGGCGCCGGCGGCGGTGTCGGCGACCACGAGGTCGGCCGCGTGGGCCGTCGCCCGGTCGACGCCCGCCAGTGCCGAGGCGGTGAGACGGCCGGCGCGGCCGCGATCGCCTCCGAGCGTGTCGGCGAGCGAGATCATCATGTCGACCACCAGCGGTACCCGCCTGGCGCGCGCGACGCACCAGGCAGGGAGCGCGTCGGGCTGGGCCGGGTAGCCGGCGACGATGGCGTCGACGGCGGGCTCGCGGGCCCCGTCGACCGCCAGCGCGCCCCAGGCTCCCGCGAAGCGCCCGAGCGTCCGCGCCAGCGGCAGCGGCCGCAGGAAGGCGCCCGCCTTGTGGCGCTCGCGCTCCCACACCGGCCGGTGGCGCTCCACCACATCAACGCCCGTCTCCCGCAACCCGTCGATGAGCACGCGGCCGCGCGGGTAGTCGCGCTCGTACGTCCCGAGCCACATGACCTTCACGAGGCGATCCGTCCGTGCGGTGGGGTTGACCGTTCCGGCGCCCGCCCCGCCGAAGGCGGTGCGCCGGTCTGCCGGAGGCCCCTGCCAGGGGCCGGAGGCGCGCATGGCCGCCCGCAAGAGGTGGCCATCCGCATGGAGCCGCAAGGCATCCGCTAGCGGATCACCCGCTCGACGCGCGACCGCGCCTCCTCGTCCTGGGGGCGCAGGTGGTACCGCTGGACCATCTCGCTGACCAGCCCGATGGTGAAGAGCTGGACGCCGACCACGATCAGCAGCACGCCCAGCAGCAGCAGGGGC
>DATAGF010000212.1:0-4044 GCA_036257075.1 Miltoncostaeaceae bacterium | reverse complement strand
CCCGGCGGCGATCCGGGGCACCGGCCCGGGCGGCATGGTCCGCAAGGCCGACGTGCTGGCCGCCTCGCCCGGCGCCCCGGCGACGGGCAACGGCGGCGCGCCCACGGCCCCAGCGCCGGCGGCCGCCGGCGAGGAGGCCGTCGCCCTCCGCGGCCCCGCGGCGGCCCTCGCCGGCTACATGGACGAGAGCCTCTCGATCCCGACCGCCACGAGCTTCCGCACGCTCGGCGTCGGGACGCTCGACGCCCAGCGCCGGGCGCTGAACGCGGACCTGAAGTCGGCGGGCCGGGAGGAGAAGCTCTCCTTCACCCACCTCATCGCCTGGGCCCTCGTGCGGGCGGCGCAGGCCCTGCCGGTCATGGGGACCGGGTACGCGGTGGTCGACGGGACGCCGCACAAGCTCGTGCGCGAGGCGGTCAACCTCGGCTTGGCCGTCGACGTCGAGCGCAAGGACGGCAGCCGCTCCCTGCTGGTGCCGGTGGTGCGCGACGCCGGCTCGCTCGGCTTCCGCGGCTTCCGCGACGCCTACGACGACCTGGTGCGCCGCACCCGCGGTGGCCAGGTCAAGCCGGACGAGCTGCGCGGCGCGACGATCAGCCTCACCAACCCGGGCGGCCTCGGCACCGTCGCGTCGGTGCCGCGCCTGATGCCCGGCCAGGGCACCATCGTGGCGACGGGGGCGATCGGGCATCCGCCGGGCCTGGCGGGGGTCGACGCGGCGGCCCTGAAGGAGCTCGGGGTCGAGAAGGTCATGACGATGACCAGCACCTACGACCACCGGGTCATCCAGGGGGCCGAGAGCGGCGAGTTCCTGGCGCGCATCGAGGCGCTGCTGCGCGGCGACGACGGCTTCTACGAGGAGGTTCGCGAGAGCCTGGGCCTCGGGGCGGCGGCCCCGGCGCCCGAGCGGGCGCCGGCCGCGGCGGCCGAGGCCCCGGCGCCGGCCGCCCCCGTCGCCCCGGTCGACGACGAGCTCCTGGCCGGCGTCGCGGCGGCCATGTCGGTGGTGAAGGCCCACCGCAGCCACGGCCACCTGGCCGCCGACCTCGACCCGCTGGGCGCAAAGGCCCCGGGCGACCCGGCCCTGGTGCCCGAGAACGTCGGGCTGACGCCCGAGGTCATGGCGCGCATCCCCGCCTCGCTGCTGCGCGTCAAGGTGCCGGGCGAGAGCTTCGCCGCGGCGCTGCCGCACCTGCGCGCGGCCTACTGCGGGACCATCGCGTACGAGATCGAGCACATCTCCGACCACCAGAAGCGCCTCTGGCTGCGCGGCGTGATCGAGTCGGGGCGGCTGCGCGATCCGCTGCCCGCGGAGCGGCGCGTCCAGATCCTGGAGCGGCTCGTGCAGGTGGACGCCTTCGAGCGCTTTCTGCGGCGCACCTACCTGGGCCAGAAGACCTTCTCGATCGAGGGCGTGGACGCGCTCGTGCCGATCACCGACGAGGTCATCGAGCTGGTCGGGGCCGAAGGCGCCAAGGAGGTCGTCATGGGCATGGCCCATCGCGGCCGGCTGGCGTTCATCACCCACGTCGTGGGCCGGCCCGAGGAGTCGATCCTCGCCGAGTTCGAGGGCCACATGGCATTCGAGCGGGGCGACGAGGACATGATCGAGACGGCCGGCGACGTGAAGTACCACCTCGGCGCGGAGGGGGTCTACGAGACCCGCGCCGGCCGGCCGGTGCGCGTGAAGCTCGCCGCCAACCCCAGCCACCTCGAGCAGGTGAACGCCGTGGCCGAGGGGCTCACCCGGGCCCTCCAGACGACGCGCACCACCCCCGAGGCGCGCCACGACCCCGCCTCCGCCGTCGCGGTCCTCATCCACGGGGACGCCGCCTTCACCGGTCAAGGGGTCGTGGCCGAGACGCTCAACTTGCAGGCGCTGCAGGGCTACAGCACCGGCGGCACGGTCCACGTGATCGCCAACAACCAGATCGGCTTCACCACCGACCCCAACGACGCCCGCTCGACCTACCACGTGAGCGACCTGGCGCGCGGCTTCGATGTCCCCGTCATTCACGTCAACGGCGACGACATCGACGCCTGCGTCAGCGCCGCCCAGCTGGCGGCCGCCTACCGCAGCCGCTACCAGCGCGACGTGCTGATCAACCTGATCGGCTACCGCCGCCTGGGCCACAACGAGCTGGACGAGCCGGCCTACACCCAGCCGGTGATGAGCCGGACGATCAAGGCCCACCCGCCGGTCAGCAAGATCTACGCCCAGAAGCTGATCGACGATGGGATCGTCACCCGCGAGCAGGTGGACGCGATGATCGCCGAGGCCGAGCGGCGGATGCGCGACGCCCACGAGGCCGTGACCAGCCGGGGCGTACTGGGCGAGGTCGAGCACGAGCCCTCGCGCGCCAACGGCTCGCCGCTGCCCTCGACGGCGGTCGCGGCCGAGGTGCTGGAGGACCTCAACGAGCAGCTGCTGGCGGTGCCCGACGGCTTCACGATCCACCCCAAGCTGCTCCCGCAGCTCGAGCGCCGCCGCGAGGCGATGGGCTCCGAGGGCGGCATCACCTGGGCCCACGCCGAGGCGCTGGCCTTCGCGTCGCTCCTGACCGACGGCGTGCCCGTGCGCCTGACCGGCCAGGACACCGCCCGCGGCACCTTCAGCCAGCGCCACCTCGAGCTCCACGACATGGGCGAGGGCGAGACCTGGACCCCGCACACCGGCCGCGTCTGGACGCCGATCGCCCACCTGAGGGGGGCGTCGGCCTCGTTCGAGCTCTACAACAGCCCGCTCTCGGAGGCCGGCGCCGTGGGCTTCGAGTACGGCTACAGCACCGAGGCGCACGAGGCGCTGGTGCTCTGGGAGGCCCAGTACGGCGACTTCGTGAACGGCGCCCAGATCATGATCGACCAGTTCATCGTCTCGGGCCGGGCCAAGTGGGGCGAGGCCTCGCGCCTGACCCTGCTCCTGCCCCACGGCTACGAGGGCAACGGCCCCGAGCACTCCTCGGCGCGCATCGAGCGCTTCCTCCAGCTGGCGGCCGAGGACAACATCCGGGTGGCCAACTGCAGCACCGCGGCCAACTACTTCCACCTGCTGCGCAAGCAGGCGCTCACGACCCGCCAGCGACCGCTGATCATCTTCACGCCCAAGAGCGTGCTGCGCGCCCGCAGCGCCTCCTCGCACCTGGAGGAGCTCACGGGCGGCGGCTTCCAGCCGGTCTACGACGACCCCCGGGCGGCCGCGGGCCGGGACCGGATCACCCGCCTCATCCTCTGCTCGGGCAAGATCTTCCACGAGCTCGACGGCCACCCCGACCGCGACGCGCACCCCGAGCTCGCGATCGGCCGCCTCGAGATGCTGTTCCCGCTCCCCGAGGAGCCGCTCGCCCGGCTGGTGGGCTCGTACCCCGCGCTAGAGTCGGTGTGCTGGGTCCAGGAAGAGCCCCGCAACATGGGCGCCTGGGAGTTCGTGCGTCGCCAGATCGAGCGGCTGCTGCCCGCCGGCGTGCCGCTCGGATACGTCGGGCGCGCGCGCCGGGCGAGCCCCAGCGAGGGCTATCCGCAGGCCCATCAGGCTGAACAGGACCGGCTGCTCGCGGCGGCGATCAGCGGCGAGCGAGAGGACTAAGGATTGAGCACCAATGGGGGTGACGGCGCGGGAGCGCCGCGCGTCGTCGTGCTGGGCGGAGGCCCCGCGGGGGACGTCGCCTCGCTGCGGGCGGCCCAGCTGGGCGCGGACTCCACGCTGATCGAGCGCGCCGAGCTCGGCGGGACCTGCCTCAACTGGGGCTGCATCCCCACCAAGTCGCTGCTGGCCACCGCCGACCTGCTGCGGCGGATCCGCCGCGCCGACGAGTACGGGCTCGTGGTGCCGGAGGTCTCCTTCGACTTCCCCAAGATGATGGAGCGCAAGGACGAGATCGTCCTGCGGATGCGCCAGGGCGTCGAGGGCGCCGCCAAGCGCAAGGGCGTCAAGGTGGTGCGCGGCGAGGGGCGCGTGGACGGCGACGCGGTCGTGGTCGACGGCGAGCGCCACCCCTTCGACCACCTGGTGGTCTGCGTCGGCACCGAGCCCGCGGGGCTGCCCGG
>DATAGF010000209.1:0-5640 GCA_036257075.1 Miltoncostaeaceae bacterium | reverse complement strand
ACCCCGGCATCCGCGACGCCATCTGCGAGGCGGCCGTCCGGCTGGCGCGCGAGGCCCGCTACCAGTGCGCGGGGACGGTCGAGTTCCTCCTCGACGCCGATAGCGGCGGGTTCTTCTTCATCGAGGTGAACCCCCGCATCCAGGTCGAGCACACGGTCACCGAGGTCGTGACCGGCGTCGACATCGTGAAGGCCCAGATCAGGCTGTCGGAGGGGGAGGCCATCGGCACCCCCGCGAGCGGCGTGCCCTTCCAAGAGGACGTGCGCCTCAACGGCTCGGCGATGCAGTGCCGCATCACGACCGAGGATCCGGAGAACCACTTCATCCCGGACTACGGGCGCATCAGCGCCTACCGCGAGGCGACCGGCTTCGGCATCCGCCTCGACGGGGGCACCGCCTACTCGTCGGCCGTCATCACGCCGTTCTACGACTCGCTGCTGGAGAAGGTGACGGCGTGGGCGCCGATCCACGGCGACGCGATCAACCGCATGGACCGGGCGCTGCGCGAGTTCCGGATCCGGGGCGTGAAGACCAACCTGCCCTTCCTCGAGGCCCTGGTCTCCCACCCGTCCTTCCGGGCCGGCCAGTACACGACCCGCTTCGTCGACGAGACGCCCGAGCTGTTCGCGTTCCGGCCCCGCCGCGACCGGGCGACGCGCCTGCTGCAGTTCATCGGCGACGTGCTGGTGAACGGCAACCCGGAGGCCGTCGGGCGGCCGGAGCCCACCCACGTCCGCCGGCCGGCCCTGCCCGTGGTGCCGCCGCGCGGCCAGGAGCCGCAGGGCACCCGCGACCGCCTGGCCGAGCTGGGGCCGGAGGGCTTCGCCCGCTGGATGCGCGGCGAGGAGCGGCTGCTCCTGACCGACACCACCTTCCGCGACGCCCACCAGTCGCTGCTGGCCACCCGCTTCCGCACCCACGACCTGGCCGGGCCGGTGCCGTACTACGCGCGCCACCTGTCCGAGCTGCTGTCGCTCGAGGCATGGGGCGGCGCCACCTTCGACGTCGCCATGCGCTTCCTCAAGGAGGACCCCTGGGACCGGCTGGCGGCGATCCGCGAGGCGGCCCCGAACCTTCTGCTGCAGATGCTGCTGCGGGCCTCCAACGCGGTCGGCTACGCCAACTACCCCGACAACGTGGTGCGCTACTTCGTGGCCCAGGCGGCCGAGGCCGGCATCGACCTCTTCCGCGTCTTCGACAGCCTGAACTGGGTCGAGAACATGCGCGTCGCGATGGACGCCGCCCTGGAGTCGGGGATGCTGCTCGAGGCGGCGATCTGCTACACGGGCGACCTCAGCGACCCGACCCGCGAGAAGTACGACCTCGACTACTACGTGCGCATGGCGCGCGAGCTCGAGGCCGCCGGCGCGCACATCCTGGGCATCAAGGACATGGCCGGCCTTTGCAAGCCCGAGGCCGCCCGGATGCTGGTCGGCGCGCTGCGCGAGGAGGTCGGCATCCCGGTCCACTTCCACACCCACGACACCGCCGGCTCGGGGGTCGCCTCGGTGCTGGCCGCGGCCGAGGCGGGGGTGGACGCCGCGGACGCGGCGATGGACCCCATGAGCGGCCTCACCTCACAGCCGAGCCTGGGCGCGATCGTGGAGGCGCTGCGGGGCTCTCCGCGCGACACCGGCCTCCGGCGGGAGCCGCTGGCGCGCGCCGCCGACTACTGGGAGGCGGTCCGCTCCAAGTACGAGGGCTTCGAGAGCGACATGCGGGCCGGCACGGCGGAGGTCTACGAGCACGAGATGCCCGGCGGCCAGTACACGAACCTGCGCCAGCAGGCGCGGGCCCTCGGCATCGAGTCGCGCTGGCGCGAGGTGGCGAAGGCCTACGCCGACGTGAACCGCATGTTCGGCGACATCGTGAAGGTGACGCCCACCTCCAAGGTGGTGGGGGACCTGGCCGTCTTCATGGTCACGAACGACCTCACCCCCGAGCAGATCCTCGACCCCGACCGCGAGATCGCCTTCCCCGACTCGGTCGTCGAGTACTTCCACGGCGACCTCGGCCAGCCCTACGGGGGCTTCCCCGAGGCGCTCCAGCGCAAGGTGCTCAAGGGCGCCCAGCCGCTGCGGGTGCGGCCGGGCGAGGTGCTGCCGCCCGCCGACCTCGCCGAGGTGAAGGCCGAGGTCGAGAAGAAGGTGCGCCGCCAGGTGAGCGGCCGCGAGCTGGCCAGCTACCTCATGTACCCGAAGGTGTTCGTCGACTTCGCCGAGCACCAGCGCCAGCACGGCGACGTGAGCGTGCTGCCGACGCCGGTCTTCTTCTACGGGCTGGCCCGCGACGACGAGCTGTTCGTGGACATCGAGCGCGGCAAGACGCTGGTCATCCGCTTCCTCGCGACCGGCGAGGCCGACGAGGAGGGCAGGCGCACGATCTTCTTCGAGCTGAACGGCCAGCCGCGCGAGGTGAAGGCGATCGATCGCTCGCTGGCGCCCAGCGGGCCCGGCAAGCGGATGGCCGACGAGGGCGACCCGACCCACGTCCCGGCGCCGATGCCGGGCCTCGTCGTGGCCGTCACCGCCCACGAGGGGGAGGCCGTCTCGCGCGGCGACCGCCTGCTCTCGATCGAGGCCATGAAGATGGAGACCGGCGTCTTCGCCGAGCGCGACGGCGTGGTGACCGAGGTCCTCGTCGGCGCCGGCACCCAGGTCGACACCAAGCAGCTGCTGATGGTGGTGGACGGCGAGGGCGCCGACGAGCCGGCATCGGAGTCCTCGGACGAGAGCTGACCGGCTGGGCCCTCGCGGTGCGACGGCCCGTGCGTCGATCAGCTCTCGATGACCGCCGGCAGCGGGGCACCCAGGGACCGGCAGCTCGTCGCCAGCGCGTCCCAGGTCGTCGGCCCCAGGGGCACGGCGCCGCCGGCGGTGCGGTCGCCGTAGCGCCGCTGGCCGCGCTCGCCGGGGACGAGCAGCTCGTCGATCCCGGGAAGCCGTCGGCCCTCCTTGATCTGGTCGATCTGCGCGTCCATGCGCTCGAGGAACTCCCGCCGGGGCATGAACGCCTCCACGTCGAGGGCCCAGAGGAAGCTCCCGGCCCCACCGGCGCCGACCCCCTGTGCGAACCCGGCCCCGCTCAGCACGCCGGCCAGAGCGTCGACGAGCAACGCGAGTCCGAAGCCCTTGTGCGCCGCCAGCGGGCTCCCCAGCGGCGCCAGCGACCCCCCTTCGAACAGCTCGGCGGGGTCGGTGGTCGGACGCCCGTCGCGGTCGAGCAGGATCCCCTCCGGCACCGCCGCCCCTTCCCGAGCGGCGATCCGGACCTCCTGCATCGAGGCCACGGTGGTGGCGATGTCCAGGACCACGGGATGGTGCCGCTCGGCGGGAAGGCCGTACGCGACGGGGTTGCTGCCGAGCACCGCCGTCCGGCCGCCCGGCGGGGCGACCAGCGGGACGAAATTGGTGCAGACGAAGCCGATGAGGCCCGCCTCAGCCGCGAGCCTCGCGTACGGTCCGGCGACCACGAGCTGCCAGTCCCGGAGCGTGGCGACGGCCATCCCCTCACGCTGTCGGGCGCGCTCGACGCACCACCGCATCGCCCATGTCGGCGCGCCCGGTCCGCACCCGTGGTCCCCATCGAGCAGGAGCGCGCCGTCCGTCTCGCGCAGGACGCGCACGCGTGGTCGGGGGTTCAATGTCCCGTCGCGATAGAGGGAGGCGAGGATCGCCAGTGCCGCGACCCCGTGGCCGGCGTGCCCGCGAAGCTCCGAGTCCACGAGGAGCCCGCCGAGGGCCTCGCCTTCGCGGGGGGCGAGCCCGAGGCGCTGAAAGGCCAGGGCAAGGCAACGCCTCAGGTCATCGATCCGCACACGCCGCGTGCCCTCACCCCGGTCTTCGGCCATGAATCGCGCCCGACGTCGGATGGTGTCGATGCCCGATGCGGACACTAGTCCACCGGGAGAGCCCCGACCCCTCCGGTACGATCCCGCCAGGTCGCGAACGCGGGGGGAGCGATGGGCGAGGGCTGGAGCAAGGTGGCCCAGGCGGACGTGGATGAGCGCGAGCGGCGCGGGGGCGGGGCGTCGTCACGGGACATCGCGGGCGCGCTGGAGGCCGAGGGGTTGGTGCTGCGCGTCTGGCGCTACGGGCCCGGCCACGAGATGGCCTACCACCGCCACGGCACCCAGGAGGAGATCTACCAGCTGATCTCCGGAGGCCCTCAGGAGTTGTTCGTCGAGGGCGAGGCCGTCGTGGTGCAGGACGGCGACTGGCTGCGCTTCCACAAGGACACGGTCCGCCGGATCCAGAACCGCAGCGACCGCGAGGCGGTCTGGCTGGCGATCGGGGCGCCGCCCGGGCCCGGCATCACGGACGGCATCCGCATCGACCCGGAGACCGGCGCGGAGATCCCGCGCAAGTGAGGGCCTGACGTGGGCGCCCGGCTCCTCGCGCTCGCCGCCCTGCTGGCGCGCAAGCAGGGGCCGAAGGTCGCCCGCCTGCTGCTGCTGAAGGCCCAGGCGTGGCTGGCCGACCCGGCCAACGAGGAGGCCAAGCAGGCGTTGATCGTCCAGCTGCGGACGGTCGCCGAGAAGGCTGGCGGGACGGTGGCGCGCATGAGCGCGCGGCTGGCGCGCGAGGTCGAGAAGCGCAAGGTGTCGCCGGCCGCGTGGGAGCGCGACCTCATGTCGCTGCGCTACGAGATCGCCGACTTGGCGCCGGGGCCCATGCGCGAGGGCGCGATCACGGCCTACGCGACGCAGGCCCGCGCGGGCGTCCACCTCATCGCCGACGCCAAGCGGCCCGAGGAGGCCCGGCGCCAGGTGGTCGCCGCGCTGCGCGCCGAGCAGCGCATGCTCCGGGGCGACCGGCTGTCGGCGGCCGAGCGCGAGCGGGCGCTGGTCGCGGTGGAGGAGGCCCTGGCCGCTTGCGGCGCCTCGCGCGAGGTGGCGCGGGCATGAGCGGCGGCTACGACGCGATCGTCTGCGGGGGCTCGTTCGGCGGGCTGGCCGCCGCCTCCCAGATCGGCGGCCGCGTCCTGGTGGTCGACCGCCTGCCCATCGGCGAGGGCGAGACGTCCGCCTCGGCGGTGCCGGTCGCGTGCCTGCAGAACATGGACCTTCTCGACTGCGTGGAGCAGGTCCACGCGGAGCTGATCATCCACACCCGCCGCCGCAGCCAGCGGCTCCGCTTCTTCGACTTCGCCACCTTCGACTATCGGCGCTTCTGCACCGACCTGTTCGCGCGGACCGGCGCCGAGTTCCTCAGGGCGCGCGTCACGGGCGCCGGCGACGGCGTGGTCCACACGAGCGAGGGCGCGTTCGAGGCGCCGATCGTGATCGAGGCCGCCGGCTGGCGCACCTCCGCGCCCAAGGGGCGGCCGGCCCGGCGGGCGCGCGCGCCGCGCAAGAGCTTCGGCGTCGAGGCGCGGCAGCCCTACCGCGGCGACGGCCTCCACTTCTACGTCGGCCCGAGCAACGGCAGCCGCCGCTTCTACTGGATCTTCCCGGCCGGCGACCACGTCCGCGCCGGCCTGGCGACCTACACCGGCCAGTCGGCGCTCTCCCAGGACCTCGTCGACTTCCTCGGGCGCCACGACCTCGGTGAGCCGGGCCACCAGCACGGAGGCTACTTCACCTCCCGCCTGATCGACCCGATCCGCGACGGCATGTTCGTCGTCGGCGACGCCGCCGGC
>DATAGF010000207.1:0-2626 GCA_036257075.1 Miltoncostaeaceae bacterium | reverse complement strand
GCCGGCGGGCAGCCTGGGCGCGAAGCTGGTGGTGGCGCCCCGCCGGTAGCGCCGCGGAGGTCGCCGGGGGCGGGCGGGTGGCCGCCCCCGGCGCGGCCCGCCGTGAGAGGATCGGCCGGTGATCGAGGGCTTCCGGGCTGGCGCGGAGGACGTCGGCGAGGCGACGATCGCCTACGAGGCGGCCGGCGCCGGCCCGCCGCTCCTCCTGCTCCACGGCTACCCGGAGACGCGCACCTGCTGGCACCGGGTCGCGCCGGCGCTGGCGGAGCGGTTCGCGGTCGTCGCGGCCGACCTGCGCGGCTACGGCGACAGCTCGACGCCCCCCGACGGCGAGAACCACGCGGGCTACTCCAAGCGGGCGATGGCGCGGGACATGGTGCTGCTGATGGAGCGCCTGGGCCACGACCGCTTCGCCGTGGCGGGCCACGACCGCGGCGGCCGGGTCGCCCACCGCATGGTCCGCGACCACCCCGATCGGGTCATCAGGGCGGCCCTGCTCGACATCGTCCCCACGGCCACGCTGTTCGCGACGGTCGACCAGGCCGTGGCGACCTCGTATTACCACTGGTTCTTCCTGATCCAGCCCGACGGGCTCCCCGAGACGATGATCGGGCACGACCCGGAGTGGTTCCTGCGCGAGACGGTGCGCCGCTGGTCCGGGAGCGCCACGCCGGTCGACGAGGCCGCGATCCGCGAGTACGTTCGCTGGTTCTCGCGGCCCGAGGCCATCCACGCCACGTGCGAGGACTACCGCGCCGGCGCCTCCATCGACCTCGAGCACGACGCCGCCGACGCCGGGCGGCGCGCCGCCAGCCCGCTCCTGATCCTCTGGGGCGAGCAGGGCCGCATTGGCCGGATCTACGACGTGCTGGCGACCTGGCAGGAACTCGCCGACGACGTGCGCGGCCGGGCGATGCCGGGCGGCCACTTCGTCCCCGAGGAGGCCCCGCGGGAGACCGTCGAGGAGCTGACGGCCTTCTTCTCGGAGGGGGACGGCGCCGGCGGGTGAGGCGCCCGTCGCCCTCGTGACGCGGGGAGGTCAGTCCGGGGGCAGCCACGGCGCCAGGCCGCGGTGCTCGCCGGTCAGGGAGGCCCGCGTCAGCGAGGACGTCCCGAAGCGCTCGCGCACGCGGTCGACCGCCTCGTCGAGGGCGCGGTGGCGCTCGCCGTCGATCGGCAGCACCAGCTGGAGCGGGCCGCCGTCGTCCAGGTTGGTGAGGGCGATCCCGAGCAGCGTCAGGCCGCGGCGGGCGATGAGGGGCCGGGCCTCCTCGAGGAGCTCGCGGGCGGCGGCCAGGATCGCGCGCGTGTCCGCCGTGGCGTCGGGGAGCGTGCGCGAGCGGGCCGCCCGGGTGTAGTCGCCGAACCGCATGCGGAGGACGATCGTGCGGCCGAGCCGCCCGGAGCGCCGGGTGCGCCGGGCCACCCGGTCGGAGAGGGCCACCAGCGTCCGCTCCATGGCCTCGGGCGGCCGCGACCTGAAGTCCATCGCGCACTGGGACCCCACCGACCGGCGCCGCCCGCGCCCGCGGCGCACCGGCCGGGGGTCGCGGTTGTGGGCGAGCGCGTGCAGCTTCCGGCCGGCCGCCTGCCCGAGGAGCGCCACCAGCGCGGGCTCGTCCAGCCGGGCGACCTGGCCGACCGTCGCCAGGCCGCGGGCGCGCAGCCGCCCGGCGGTCGCCGGCCCGACGCCCCAGAGTGCCTCGACCGGCAGCGGCTCGAGGAACGCCCGCTCGTCGCCGGCGGGCACAACCAGCAGGCCGTCGGGCTTGGCGACGGCGCTGGCGACCTTGGCGAGGAACTTCGTCGTCGCGACGCCGACCGTGATCGGCAGCCCGACCTCCTCGCGCACCCGCCGCCGCAGCTCCGCCGCGATCTCTGCGGGCGTGCCCTGGATGCGCTCGAGGCCGCGCACGTCGAGGAAGGCCTCGTCGATCGAGAGGCCCTCGACCAGCGGCGAGGTCAGCTCGAAGACCTTGAAGACCGCCCGGCTGGCCTCGACGTAGGCGGTCCAGCGCGGCTCGACGACGACCGCCTCGGGGCAGAGGCGCCGGGCGCGCCGGCCGCCCATCGCCGAGCGCACCCCTGCGGCCCGAGCCTCGTAGCTCGCCGCCAGGACGACGCCGCCGCCGACGATGACCGGCCGGCCGCGCAGGCGCCGGTCGTCGCGCTGCTCGACCGACGCGTAGAAGGCGTCGAGGTCGGCGTGCAGGATCGTCGCCCCGGACACGAACGCATGTTCGTACCTCCGCCGCGCCGGGGCAAGCTCAGCTCGGATCGGCCTCCGGCGCGCCCAGGGTCAGGGCGCGCGTCCCGAAGGGCAGGAGCGCCTCGTCGAAGACGCTGACGACCGCGGCGCTCGAGAAGAAGCCGATCACGCGGAGCCTGCCCGGGCCGACGTTGGCGACGTCGTGCGGGACGGTCGCCGCGATGAGCGCGACGGCGCCGGCGCTCACGCGGCCGCGCTCGTCGCCTTCGACGACCTCGGCCTCGCCCTCGAGGACCAGCATGTGGCGGCCGTGATGCTCCCCGGGCTCGTGCTCGAAGGAGATCACCGCACAGCTCGCGGCGCCGGTGCCGGTGTGCATGGTCACGTCGAGCCTGCCCCGCAGCGTCGGGTCGGCCT
>DATAGF010000194.1:0-4612 GCA_036257075.1 Miltoncostaeaceae bacterium | reverse complement strand
GGCAGCGGGCTGATGACGGTCTCGGGCCGCCTCGCCGTCAACGGGCTGATCCCGGGCCGGGGGATCGTCGTCGTGAGGGACCGGAAGGGCGACGCGAAGGCCTTCCTGGCCGGGACGGAGCTGGAGCTGCGGCGGGGCAGGCCGACCCGGGTGCGTCGCGCTTCCGGGGTCCTCTTCGTGACCGGCTCCAGCGTGACCGTCACGATCGTCGGCGACGAGCTCTCGTTCTCGATCGCCGGCAACGGGCGGGCCCTCTTCGCCGGCTCCGGGGTCTACAGGATCGACTCCGAGCCGGAAGCCGAGTGGTCCGGCGAATGGCTGCGCATCGCTCCCTCCCCCACCTCGGAGAGCAGGAGGACAGGGCAATGCGCAGACTGCTCCTCATCGGCGGCGCCGCGGCGCTGATCGCGGTCCCGTCCGCCGCGCTCGCGCAGGCGGACGAGCCGGTCACGGAGACCGACCCGGCAGCCGAGGAGGTCGTCACCACGACGACCGACAAGGCGCTCCACTCGCAGGGCAGCGGGGGGTTCCGCTACGAAGGCTCCGGCGCAGTCGCCGTCAGCGGCGAGGGCGTGGTGTGGGTCCGCGACCTCTCGCAGGCCAAGGACCTGGTGAAGACGCCGTCCGGCTACGCGCGGACCAAGACCTCCAAGGACGGGACCTGGACCCGCTACTCCGGGACCGGCTCCCTGTCGCTCGACGGCTCGCAGTTCGTCGTGCGCGTGCGCGGGACCTTCACGGTCGACGTCGATCCCTCCCCGACCCACCCGGCCGTCGGCCGGGCCTGGGACCGGGGCAAGGGCGAGACCACCCTCAAGGGCGGGGTGCCCTGGCCGTTCTGGAGCGACCAGAAGATCGTCCTCAGCAGCGGGCCGATGGCGGTCGACCTCTTCGGCCGCGGCGCCCCGCGCTGGTTCCGCGACGGCCAGGACGGGCCCAGGGGCCACCGCGGCAAGCCCGTGATCGTCCGCAAGGTGGTCGTCACGCGCAAGTACGTGAACGGCGTCAAGGTCTTCTCCCGCCGGGTCGTGACCGAGCGCGGCTGGTTCCAGTGGCACCGCCGCGACCCCGGCGCCACGTGGCGCCTGAACGGGCCGGCCTCCGGCACGGTGGACATCGCCGACATCGACGGGCGCCTGCGCGTCTGGGACAAGTCGGCGGCGAAGGACCTCGCCGTCACCGTGCCGACCGGGACGACCACGACCACGCTCCCCGACGGCTCGGTGGTCTACTCGCGCCTGCGCGACGCGCAGGTCAGGCTGGCGGGCACCGGCTTCCGCATGAAGGCGGTCGCCTGGGACCTCGAGGGCACCTTCACGCCGGCGGCGGGCAGCCTCGCCCGCAGCTTCGTCCGCGGGAAGGGCAGCTTCGACACGGCCGACTTCCAGGACCTGCGGGCCCGGAAGCGGGACGGCGCGCGGATCCTGCTGCAGCCGGTCGCGCCGAAGTGAGCGCGGTCGCCGGGGGGCGGCCGGTGGACCTCTCCGCGCGGCGCCTCTACCATCGGGCGCCGATGCCGCCCCCCGACGACCGGCAGCGCGTCCTCATCGTCGAGGACGAGCCGAACATCGCGTCGTTCGCGCGCATGTACCTCGAGGCAGCGGGGTTCGCGGTCGCCCTCGCCGCCCGCGGGGACGACGGCCTCCGCATGGCCGAGGAGGAGCCGCCCAACCTGGTCATCCTCGACCTCATGCTGCCGGGGCTCGACGGCTACGAGGTCACCAAGCGGCTGCGACAGAAGGGGCAGACGCCGATCATCATGCTGACCGCGCGCGACGACGCGGTCGACAAGGTCGTGGGCCTGGAGCTCGGCGCCGACGACTACATCACCAAGCCCTTCAACCCGCGTGAGCTGGTGGCGCGCGTGCGGGCGGTGCTGCGCCGGGCCGAGGCGGGGCCGGCGCCGGGCGGGCAGCCCCAGCCGGCGACCATCGAGCTGGACGAGCTGCGCATCGAGGTCGGGGGGCGCGAGGTGTTCGTCGACGGCGAGGCGGTGGCGCTCACGCCCAAGGAGTTCGACCTCCTGGTGACGCTGATCGAGAACCGCGGCCTGGTGCTGACCCGCGAGCAGCTGCTCGAGCGCGTCTGGGGCTTCACCTTCCTGGGCGACAGCCGCACCATCGACGTCCACGTGCGCCAGCTGCGCCGCAAGCTCGGGGACGCCTGCCCCATCCAGACCGTGTGGGGTACCGGCTACAAGGTCCCCGCCAAGCGGTGACCCCACGGGCCAGGCCGGCGGCGCCGTGGCGCACCCTGCGGGGGCGCCTGGTGCTCGCGGCCGTGGCCGGCCTGGTGACCGCCGCCGTGGTCTTCGCGGCCGTCGGCGCGGGCCTCATCCGCTCCCAGTCCCAGGCCGTCGCCCGCGGCGAGCTGGACCGCCAGGCCCGCGCGCTCGCCGGGATCGTCTCCGCCCAGGCCGAGCGGGCCGCCGAGCGCGGCACCGAGTTCCGCTCCTACCGCCCTGACGCCCTGGAGGCCCTCGTCGGCCCCGATGCGCGCGTCTACTACAGCGGCCTGCAGCTCACCCCAGGGGCCGAACGGCCGACCGGCGAGTTCCCCTCGGTCGCCGCCGACGAGCTCGACTACGACGCCCTGGAGCGCGACGGGGTCCAGCGCATCGACTTCCGGCTCCCCGGGGCCGGCGAGACCTACGAGGCCTCGGCGGCGCCGGTCTATCTGGGCGACACCGTGTTCGGCGCCATCCTGCTGGCCCGGCCGCCGGGCCGCCTGGCCTCGGCCTGGCCGAACGTGGCCGGCCGCGTCGTGGGCGCAGCCGCCATCGGGCTGGCCGTCGCGCTCGCCCTGATGCTCCTGCTCACGCGGCGCATCACGCGGCCCCTGACGGCCATGCAGGCCGCCACCCACCGCGTCGCCGAGGGCGACCTGCGCGCCGAGCTCGGCACCACCGGGACCCAGGAGCTGGACGACCTGGCGTCCGACTTCAACCTCATGGTCCGCCGCCTGGCCGAGCGCGATGGCGAGACGCGCGAGTTCCTCATGCGCGTCACCCACGACCTGCGCACGCCGCTGACGGCGATCCGGGGCCACGCGGCAGCGCTGTCGGACGGCGTCGTGCCGCCCGAGGACGTCCCCCGCTCGCTGTCGGCGATCGAGGGCGAGGCCACCCGCCTCGAGACGCTGGTGGCCGACCTGCTCGACCTCGCCCGGCTCGACGCCCACCGCTTCAAGCTCGACCTGGCCCGAGTCGAGCCGTCCGAGGTCCTCGACCGGGCCTTCGACGCCATGGAGGCCGAGGCGAGCGCCCGCAGCGTCGCCTACGAGCGCCGCATCGACCCCATGCCGGCGGTGGTCACCGACGAGAGCCGGGTGCAGCAGATCGTCGTCAACCTGCTCGACAACGCCCTACGCTGGACGCCCGCGGGGGGCACGGTGCGCCTCGAGGGCCGCGCCCTTCCGGGCGGCGGCTTCGCGGCGGCCGTCACCGACACGGGGCCCGGCGTGGCCGAGAGAGACCGCGAGCGCATCTTCGACGCCTTCCAGTCGCTCGAGACGCCAGCCGGGCATCGAGGCCACGGCCTCGGGCTGGCGATCAGCCGCCAGCTGGCCCGCGCCCTGGGCGGGGACGTGCGGGTCGAGAGCCGGGAGGGGGCGGGCAGCCGCTTCGTGCTCGAGCTGCCCGCCAAGGGCGCCGCCGCGCCGGCCGAGCCGGCGCGGACCTGAGCCGTCAGCTCCGCGGGACCAACTGCACCCGCACGTTGATCTTGCCCGGGGTGCCCTGCGCACCGGGGTACTCCAGCTCGACGGTGAACGCCCGGGGCGTCGCCTTCGTGCTCGTGATCACGACCGACCCGGTTTGGCCGCCGGAGATCGTGGCGAACCCCTGGAGCACGGCCTTGCCCGCGGGTGCCTGGTAGGTGAAGGTCTGGAAGGCGTTGAACCCCTTGAACCGGGTCGGGTTCGCCTTGACCGTCCGGTTGACCACGGTCAGCTTGGCGGCCGAGGCGTCGGTCGGGGGCGCGGCGGGCATGGTCGAGCCCGACTGGCCCTGGGCGATGAGGGCCCCCGTGGCGCCGCCGACGACGGCGGCGGTGACGAGGGCGACGGCCACCGAGCGGCCGCGGATCTTCGAGGGAAGATGCATTCAAATGCTCCTGATCCGGGGTCGGAAGGGCGATCGTCCCTCAGGGTGGGGCCCGCCGCCAAGGGGTGGCCGGAATGACGGCGCCCGCGCCCTCCGAGGAGAGGCGCGGGCGCGGTTGCAGACCCTTCCTGTGAGGCGGTGACCGCTAGGCGGTCGCCTCCTCGGGGTGCGGCGCGAGCACGACGTCGCCGCGCTCGCCCGTGCGGACCCTGATCGACTCCTCCACGGGGATGATGAAGATCTTCCCGTCCCCGGGCTCGCCCGTGTGGGCGAGCTCGAGGATGGTGTCGAGCGCGCGGTCCACGTCGGCGTCGTCGACGACCATCTCCAGCTTCAGCTTGGGACGCAGGAAGATGGTGGTCTTGGCGCCGCGGTAGCTCTCGGTGAAGCCCTTCTGCCGCCCGGACCCCTTGACCTCCGTGACGCTCATGGAGGGGAGCCCCATGGTCGCCAGGCGGTCGTGGATGGCCTCCAGGGCCTCGTGGCGGATGAACGCCTCGATCTTCTTCA
>DATAGF010000183.1:0-30748 GCA_036257075.1 Miltoncostaeaceae bacterium | reverse complement strand
AGTACGAGAGGACCGGGACGAACAGACCTCTGGTGTATCAGTTGTCGTGCCAACGGCACTGCTGGCTAGCTACGTCTGGACGGGATAACCGCTGAAAGCATCTAAGCGGGAAGCCCACCTCGAGATGAGATCTCCCACCCCCTCGAGGGGGTAAGGCTCCAGGTAGACCACCTGGTTGATAGGCTGGATGTGTACGCGCCGTGAGGCGTTCAGCAGACCAGTACTAATCCGCCGAGGGCTTGACCAGTTCAGAGCGCACCGAATGCCGCTATGCAGTCTTGAGGGTACGACCCTCACGGGTTCCCGGTGGCCGTAGCGAGGGGGTCACACCTCTTCCCATTCCGAACAGAGTCGTTAAGCCCCTCAGCGCCGATGGTACTCCGAGCGAAGGCTCGCGGGAGAGTAGGTCGCCGCCGGGATTGATTGAGTGGAGCGAAGGCCGCGGGACGGTATGGTCCGGCGGCCTTCGTCGTCGACGGGAGGAGCGGGCGTGGCCACGGGCGGGGCGATCGTCGTCACGGGCGGGACGGGCGGCCTCGGGCTCGGGGTGTGCCGCGTGCTGCAGGAGACGGGCCGGCGGCTGGTCGTGACGTGGGTGGTGGAGCGCGAGGTCGAGCGGGCCCGCGAGGTGCTCGGCCCCGACGCCGATCTGCGCCGGGTGGACGTCACCGACGCCGGCGAGCTCGCGGCGCTCGCCGCCGACCTCGACGCCGGCGACGGGGTGTGGGCGCTAGCGCACCTGGTGGGCGGCTACCACGACGAGAACCCGGTGGCGTCGCTGGACCTGGAGGCGTGGGACCGGCAGGTCGAGCTCAACGTCCGGGGCGCCGCGCTGGCGATGCGGGCATTCCTCCCGGCCATGGTGCGGCGCGGCGGCGGGCGCGTGGTGGCGGTCTCGAGCCGGGCCGCGCTGCGCCCGTTCGCGGGGGCGAGCGCCTACGCCGCGTCAAAGGCCGCGCTGATCGCCCTGGTCACGGCGGCCTCGGAGGAGGTGAAGCACGACGGCGTCACGGTGAACTGCATCCTGCCGAGCGTCATCGACACGCCGGCCAATCGGGCGGCGCAGGGGGATGCCGACCACGCCCGGTGGGTGAAACCCGAGGAGATCGGGCAGGTGATCCGCTTCCTGACCTCCCCCGAGGCGAGCGCCGTGACCGGCGCCGCGCTCCCCGTGTACGGACGGGCGTAGCCCGCCGCGAACCCGGCGTGCGAGCGCCCGCCAGCGAGCCCTGCGCCGCTTCGCGACGGCCGCCTGGAGGACGGCGCGGTGGAGGAGCTCGTCGCGCTCCCGCGCGCTGGTGGGGGGCCGCTCCCAATCCCTCGGACCGCCGTACATCGCGTCTCCCTGATCGCCGGTTCACCTACCTCCAAGGCTCGCGCGGCTTGGCGATAAGGACAAATCCAGTTAGCGTTCAGGATGATCATGGAACGTGATGGATGGCTCCGCGTCGAGGTCCGCCACCTGGCGGCGCTCCGCGCCGTCGCCCGCGAGGGCTCCTTCGGCGCGGCGGCCGCGAGCCTCGGCTACACGCAGTCGGCGGTCTCGCAGCAGATCGGCACGCTGGAGCGCGCGGTCGGCGAGCGGCTCATCGACCGCCCCGGCGGCCCGCGCCGGGTCTCGCTGACCGAGGCCGGCGAGGTGCTGCTGCGGCACGCCGAGCGGGTCGTGGCCGGCATGGAGGCGGCCTGGGCCGACCTGCAGGCGCTCTCGGCCGGCGACGCGGGCACGTTGCGGGTGGGCACCTACCAGAGCGTCGGCGCGCGGATCCTGCCCGACCTGGTGCGCCGGTTCGTCGTCGACCGCCCGGGCGTGGAGGTCCTGCTCACCGAGTCGGCCTCGGACCAGGAGCTGCTCGACGAGCTCGAGCGCGGCGAGACCGACCTGACCTTCACGGTCCTGCCCCTGGCCGGCGGCCCCTTCGAGGCGGTCGAGCTGATGCGCGACCCCTACTTCGTGGTCGCCGCCGCCGGCTCGCCGCTGGCGCTTGCGGGCCGGCCGCCGACGCTCGCCGAGCTGGGCGAGATCCCGCTGATCGGGAGCCGCCACTGCTTCGCCGGCGAGCAGATCGAGCGCCTGCTCCGGAGCCGGGGGATCGAGCTGAACGTCGTCTTCCGCTCGGACGACAACGGCACGGTCCAGGGGCTGGTCGGGGCGGGGATGGCGGCGGCCCTGATGCCGGCGCTTGCGGTCGAGCCGAACGACGACCAGGTCGTCATGCTCACGCCGGCCGAGGCGCTGCCGCCGCGCCGGGTCGCGCTCGCCTGGCACCGCCACCGGGCGCTGTCGCGGGCGGCGCGGACGTTCATCGACTGCGCGGTGGAGCTGTGCGCCGCGCTCGACGCGCCGGCTCCCGACCGGGAGGGCATTGGTACCATCGCGCCCCGATGACGACGCGACCCAGCGGCCGCGGCGAGGGGCTCGATTGCGTGATCGTGGGCGGGGGCCTGGCGGGCCTCGCCTGCGCTCACGGGCTGGTCAAGGCCGGCCGCTCGGTCCACCTGGTCGAGGCCGAGGAGGCGCCGGGGGGGCGGGCGCGCACCGTCTGGCACCGCGGCCGGCCCGTCGACCGCGGCTTCCAGGTGGTCTTCAAGGCCTATCCCCGCACCCGCGAGCTGATGCGGGCGGTCGGGATCCCGCGCCGCGACCTCCGGCCCGTGAGCGGCGGCGCGGTCTTCGTGCACGGCGACGGGACCATCCATCGCCTCGGCACCTCGAAGGTCGCGACCCTGCGCTTCACCGGCCTCGGCGGCGCCGACCGCCGCCGGCTGGCCGCCCTGGCGGCCGAGGCCGTGGCCCGGCCGGCCGAGACCCTGCTGGCCCAGGACGACGAGGGGCTGAGCACCGAGGCCTTCCTGCGGGCCCGGGGCTTCTCCGACGACGCGATCGAGGACGTCTTCCGGCCCCTGTTCGGGACGATCCTGCTCGACCGCTCGCTCGGCGCCGACCCCGGCTACTTCCGCTTCCTGGTCCGCATGCTGGCGCGCGGGCCCGCGGCGATCCCGAGCGACGGGCTCGGCATGATCGCCGAGTGGACCTCGGCGGCCGTGCGCCAGGCCGGCGGGACGATCGAGCTCGGCGTCCGCGCGGCGGCGCTCGAGCCGGACGCCGCGGGGCGCCGCGTCGCCGCGGTGACGACCGACGACGGGCGCCGCATCGCCGCGAGCCAGGTGGTGCTCGCCGCCGAGGCGCCGGCGGCCGCGCGCCTGCTCCAGCCCCTCGACGCCGACTCGGCCGGCCGACTGCCGAGCGAGCCGGCGTCCTCGGCGACGGCCGCCTTCGCCCTGCGCACGCCGCTCTACCGCGGCCGCGTGATCCTGCTCAACGCCGACCGCGACCCGCCCGGCACCCCCCGGGTGGACCTGCTCTGCCAGACCACCAACATCACCCGGCCGGGCGCCCCCGAGGGGCCCCACATCCTGCTGGCCACGCGGGTCACCACCCAGGACGGCGGCCCGGACGGCCTGGCCGAGGCGACCCGCGACCTGGTGCGCCGCTGGACCCCGGGCTACGACTGGGACGAGCTCGCCGAGCTCATCGACGTGTACGAGCACCCCTTCGCGCAGTACCGGCCCCTGAGCGGCGTCCGGCGCGAGCTGCCGGGGCCGCGCACGGCGATCGAGAACCTGTCGCTCGCGGGCGACCTCACCACCCACCCGTCCATCGAGGGCGCCGTCGCCAGCGGGGGGCGGGCGGCCGAGATCGTCGACGCGCTGCTGCCGTGAAGGTCGTCGGCGGCCGGAGGGTGTTCTCGGTCGAGGAGGTGAGCGCCCGGCTGGCGTCGATGTTCGAGGGCCTGCGCTCGTTCTGGGTGGAGGCGGAGGTCCAGGACCTGCGCCCGTCGCGCAGCCAGGTGCGCTTCACCCTTCGCGGTGGCCACGCCATCGACGCGTCGATGAACGGCATCGTGTACGAGCGCCTCGCGCACAAGCCGGCAGACGGCGCCCTGGTGCAGGCCTACGGGCGGATGGAGTTCTGGCGGGCCCGGGGACAGGTGAGCATGCGGGTGGAGCGCCTCGAGCTCGTGGGGGAGGGGCTCCTGCGGGCGCAGGTCGGCGAGCTGCGCGGCCGGCTGGCCGCCGAGGGCCTCCTCGACCCGGCTCGCAAGCGCCGCCCGCCGATGCTCCCGCGGCGCATCGGCCTGGTCACCAGCGCCGACGGCGCGGCCCGCCAGGACGTCCTGACCAACGTCTGGGCGCGGCTGCCCGAGGCGGACGTCGTCGTGGTGGCGGTCCCGGTGCAGGGCGACGACGCGCCGCGCCTCATCGCGAGGGCGCTGCGCCACCTCGACGCCGTTCCCGAGGTGGAGGTGATCGTGGTGGCGCGCGGAGGGGGCTCGCTCGAGGACCTGATGGCCTTCAACGGCGAGCCGGTGTGCCGGGCCGTGGCCGCCTCCTCGACGCCGGTCGTCTCGGCGGTCGGGCACGAGCGCGACGTCACCCTGTGCGACCTGGTCGCCGACGTGCGCGTGTCCACGCCCACCGCCGCGGCGGCGGCCGTCGTGCCCAGCCGCGAGGCGGTCGAGACCCACCTCGCCGACGCCGGGGCCGCGGTCGCGCGCGGGCTGCTGCGGGCCCGGGCGGGGGCCGAGGAGGCGCTGCGGGGCCGGTCCGCCTCCCTGGCGCGGGCGCTCCGCGGCCGCGGCGAGCTCGCGGGCGACCGGGCCGAGCGCCTGGCGTCCCGGCTGGCGCCCGCCCTCCGCCGCTCGGCCGCCGCGGCCGGGGAGCGCGTGGACCGGGCCGAGGCCCTGCTGGGCGCGCTCTCGCCGCGGCGTACGCTGGCGCGCGGCTACGCGATCGTGCGCGATGCCGGCGACGGCCGCGTGCTCGCCGACGCGGCGGTCGTGGCGGCCGGGCAGGAGCTCGAGCTCGAGCTCAGGGACGGGCGCGTGGCCGCGAAGGCGGCGGGGAGGCCCTCCTGAGCGCCGAGAAGACCCCCGAGCCGCTCACCTTCGAGGAGGCGCTGCGGCGCCTCGACGAGGTCGTCGCGCGGCTCGAGGGCGGCGACGTCGGCCTCGAGGAGGCCGTGGCCCTCTTCGAGCGGGGGCAGGCCTACCTGGCGGCCTGCCGCGAGCGCCTGGCCGCGGCTCAGCGCAGGATCGAGGAGCTGACGGCCGAGGACCTCCCGGCCGCCCCCGGCGAGCCGCCGGCGGGGGAGCCCGAGCCGCCGTTCTGATCCTTGCGCGCGCGCGCGGTCCAGCGCTCGAGCCGCGCGATGTCGCGCTCGATGCGGCTCAGCGGCACCTGGCAGCCGGCGTTGCCGACGTTCGCGTACGACAGCAGGCGGTCCTCGTCGGCGCGCAGGGTCATCCACTTGGCCAGCACGTCGTCGCCCCTGGGGAGGAGCGGCGTCCCCTCGCCCTCGCCCCCGCGCTCCGGGAACTGCACGCAGTACTCGCGCACCGGCGCCATCGAGCGCGGCAGCAGGGCGACCACGGGCAGGTGGGGGTAGATCAGGTAGCGGTAGCGCGGCGGCCCGCCGGCGGGCCGGCCCGGCCGCGGCGCCCGGCGGCCGATGACGCAGATGAAGCCGAGCTCGCAGAACTGCGCCCACTCGTCCTCGTTGACGACCGAGCGCAGGAGCTCCAGGGAGCGCTGCTCGGCCTCCTCGGGCGGGAGGGGCGGCTCGCGGATCCAGGAGGGGAGCGCACTGCGCCGGCCGCGCGTCCGCAGCCGGCGCCCCAGCATCGGGCGGCCCATGACGGCCGCGAGCGCGCCCAAGGTCACGACCAGGACGACGACCCCGAGCCCGCCCACCGCGCGCCTAGGAGACGCCGCCGCCGGCGGCGCGCGGCCAGAACAGCACGCGCTCGGCGTCCTCCGGGATCTCGTCGAAGTCCGTGACGAGGACCGCCTCCCGCCGGCCGGTGCCGGGGTCGGCGACCGGGACGGCGGCCCACATGCCCTCGTCCAGCTGGCGCCGGAACTCGCTCAGGAGGCGCTCGCGCTCGTCCGCCTGGAGCGGGTCGCCCTCGGCGATCAGGGTCTCCCCGTAGCCGGGCATCATTCGCAGGAGCCTCATCGAGGCCGTTATATCGATCGGCCCGGGGGGGACGCAACGGCCCCGGTGGCGGCGCGGCCGGTGTGCGAGCCTGCCCCGCGTGACGCCACCCGACCTGGCCGAGGTGCGGGCCCAGCTGCCCGTGCTGGCGTCCACGACCTACCTCAACAGCGGCGCCATCGGCCCCCTCTGCCTGCCGGCGGCGCGGGCGCTGGCCGACTGGGCCGCGGAGACGCCCGCGCGGGCTCGCGGGAGCCTCGAGGGCTTCGGCCGCAGCGCGGCCCGGGCGGCGGCGGTCCGCGCGGCGGCGGCGGAGCTCGTCGGGGCCGGCCCTGAGACCGTCGCCCTCACCGCCAACACCACCCAGGGCGTGAACCTCGCCGCCTGGGGCATCGACTGGCGCCCCGGCGACGAGATCGTCACGACGGCCCTGGAGCACCCGGGCCTCACGGTGCCGCTCGCCGTTGTGGCGCGGCGCTCGGAGGCGCGCCTGCGGGTGATCGGTGCCGAGCGCGCCGGCGGTGACCTGGAGGCGGCGGTCGGCGAGGTCGCCGGGCCCCGGACGCGCCTGGTGGCGCTCTCGCACGTCTCCTGGTCGACCGGGGCGGTGCTCGACGTGCCCGGCGCCGCCCGCGCGGCCCGCGCGGCGGGCGCCCTGGTCGTCGTCGACGGCGCCCAGGCAGTCGGCACGATTCCCGTGGACGCGGCGGCCCTGGGCGCCGACGCCTACGCCTTCCCCGCCCACAAGTGGCTGCTCGGGCCCGAGGGGCTCGGGGTGCTCTGGGTGCGCCCGGAGGCCATGGAGCGCATCGACGTGACCGTGGCGGGCCTGGAGAGCGCCGCGGGCGGCGACGCGCACGGCGAGGAGGGGGCGATGGAGCCCCAGCCGGGCGCGCGCCGCTACGAGGCGTCCACGGGGCCGGCCGCCCTGCTCGCGGCCTGGGATGCCGCAATGGCGTGGCTGGCGGGGCTGGGCTGGCCGTGGATCCACGGCCGGGTCCGCGAGGCCCAGGCCGCGGCGCGGCGGGCGCTGGCCGCGATCGACGGCGTCGAGGTGCTCACCCCGCCAGGGCCGCAGGCGGGCCTGGTGACCTTCACCGTGGCCGGGAGAGCCCCCGTCGAGACGGCCGCAAAGCTCGCCGCCAGGGGCGTCGTGGTGCGCTCGCTCGTGCGCCCGGAGGCGCTCCGGGCCTCGGTCGGCTTCTTCACCGACGAGGCCGACGTGGCCCGCCTGGCCGCGGGGATCGCGGCGCTGTCCTCCTGCTAGCTTCCGGGGACGTGAGCCAGGACAGGCTGGTCATCCGGGGCGGCCGCGCGCTGTCCGGCACCATCGTGCCGAGCGGCAACAAGAACGCCGCCCTGCCGATCCTCGCCGCCTGCCTGCTGACGGACGAGGAGGTCGTGCTCGACAACGTGCCCGACATCCTCGACGTGCACGTGATGCTCGCCCTCCTGGACGACCTCGGCGTCAGCGTGCGCGACGAGGGGCCCAACTCGCTGGTGCTGCGCGCCGACCGGGTGCGGACCACCCAGCTCGACCCGGACCTCTGCCGGCGGCTGCGGGCGTCGCTGCTCCTCGCGGGCCCGCTGCTGGCGCGCTGCGGGCGCGTCGAGCTGCCCCTGGCCGGGGGCGACTTCATCGGCCGCCGCCGCGTCGACACCCACCTGCTGGCATTCCGGGCCCTCGGCGCCGACTGCCAGGTCAACCGCAGCTACCGTCTGAGCCACTCCGGCCTCAGCGGGGCGGACATCTTCCTCGACGAGGCCTCGGTCACCGCGACCGAGAACGCGCTGATGGCGGCCGTCACGGCGCCCGGGCGCACCGTGATCATGAACGCCGCCGGCGAGCCGCACGTGCAGGACCTGGCGCGCTTCCTGGTCGAGCTCGGCGCCCGGATCGACGGCATCGGCACCAACCGCCTGATCGTCGACGGCGTCGAGCGGCTCTCGGGCGGGCGCTTCCGGATCGGCCCCGACCACATCGAGATCGCCTCCTTCATCGGCCTCGGGGCCATCACCGGCTCGGACCTTACGATCGACGACGTGCGCGCCGAGGACCTGCGCATGATCAACCTGACCTTCGAGCGCCTGGGCATCCGGGTCGAGGTGGACGGCGGCAAGCTGCGCGTGCCCCCGGAGCAGGACCTGCGCGTCGTCGCCGACGAGGGCGACGCGATCCCCAAGATCGACGACGGCATCTGGCCCGCGTTCCCCGCCGACCTCACCAGCATCGCGACAGCCGTGGCGACCCAGGCCGACGGCACGGTGATGATCTTCGAGAAGATGTTCGAGAACCGCCTCTTTTTCGTGGACAAGCTGGTCTCGATGGGCGCCCGGATCGTGCTCTGCGACCCCCACCGGGCGGTGGTCAGCGGGCCGGCCCAGCTCTTCGGCGAGCGCGTCGAGAGCCCCGACATCCGCGCCGGCATGGCGATGCTGATCGCCAGCCTGGTCGCCTCGGGGACGAGCACGATCGGCAACGTCGGCCAGATCGACCGCGGCTACGAGCGCATCGACGAGCGGCTGCAGGCGGTCGGGGCGGACATCGAGCGCGTCCATGAGTGATGACCGCGAGTGAGATCCCGCCGGGGGCGCTGCCCGCCGGCGGCAGGGACGTGCTGGCGGTGGAGGCCCAGGAGCTGCGGGCGGTCGAGGCCGCCCTGCGCGAGCGCTTCACCCGCTACGGCTACCGCGAGATCATGACGCCGGTGCTGGAGTTCGCCGAGGTGATCGACCGGGCCCAGGAGGGCGGGCTGCGCGAGGCGTTCCGGCTCTTCGACGACCACGGGCGGGTGCTGGTGCTGCGACCCGACCTCACGATCCCGGTGGCGCGGCTCGTCGCGACCAGGATGGCGGACCACCCGGGCCCGGTGCGGGCGTTCTACCTGGCGCGCGCCTTCAGGCCGCCGCCGGTCGGGCGGCCGCGCGCCTCCGAGCAGCGCCAGGCCGGGGTGGAGTTGGTGGGCGCCGACGGCCCCGGAGCCGACGCCGAGGCGATCGCCCTGCTGGCCGACAGCCTCGCCGCGACCGGGCTGGAGGGGCTCACGATCGGCGTCGCGGACGTGTCGCTGACGGGGGCGGTGCTCGAGGGCGCCGTCGCCGACCCCGAGCTGCGGGCGGCCCTGCGCGCGGCCCTGGCCGCCCGTGACGTCGCGGGATGGCGGCGCCTCGCCCGGGGGGCGGCGGAGGGCCCTGCGGCGGGGCTCGTGGAGCGGCTGCCCGCTCTGCGCGGCGGCGCCGAGGTGCTGGACCGGATCGGCGAGCGGGTGCCCGGCGCGGCCGCCGCGTGCGAGCGCATGGCGCGGATGCTGGCGCTCGTCGGCGAGCACGGCGCCGGCGACGCCGTCGTGGTCGACCTGGGCGTGATGCGCGACTGGCCGTACTACTCCGGCGTGGTCTTCGAGGCCTACGCGCGCGGGGTCGGCGAGCCCGTCGCCATGGGCGGTCGCTATGACGGCCTCGGCGGCCGCTTCGGCCGCGCGCGGCCGGCCGTCGGCTTCGCGATCGTGCTCGACGCCCTCCACCGCGCGCTGATGACCGCAGGCGCCGCGCCGGCGCCGCCCCGCGACGGGGTGGTGCTCGTGGGCGGTCTCGACGACGACCCCGCGGCGGCGGCCGCCGCGCGCCGCGCCGGGGTCGCCGTCGTCGCGCTGTCGGCCGCCGACGACGACCGCGCCGAGGACCTCGCCGCCGCGGACGGCTGGCGCTTCGTGGCCCGGGCGGCCGGCGACGGCTACGCGGTGCTCGACCGCCTGACGGGCGAGCGGCGCTCGGGAGTCGCCCGGCTCGAGGAGGCCGTGTCATCGCCGACCTGAGGATCTGCGTGCCGCTGGGCGCCCTCTTCGACGGCGCCGTCGCGGCCCTCGGGCGCGCCGGGCTCGACGTCGCGCCGCTGCGCGACGCGGGCCGCCGCCTTGTGGTGGCGGCCGGCAACGGCACGACCTACATCACCACTCGCCCCTCGGATGTGCCCACCTACGTCGAGAGCGGCGCGGCCGACCTCGGCATCGTGGGCAAGGACGTGCTGCTCGAGCAGGGCCCGGACGTCTACGAGCTGCTCGACCTGGGCTTCGGCCGCTGCCGGATGGTCTACGCGACCTCGGCCGGCGACGACCCCACCCCGGCGGCCCTGGAGCACCTGGGCGCGGTGCGCGTCGCCACCAAGTACCCGGTGACCGCCGCGGCTCACTTCACGGCCACCGGCCGCCAGGCCGAGGTGGTCAAGGTCAACGGCTCGGTGGAGCTCGCGCCGCTGGTCGGGCTGGCCCACGGCATCGTCGACCTCGTGGACACCGGCCGCACCCTGCGCGAGAACGGGCTCGTCGAGCGGGAGGAGCTCTTCGCCTCGTCTGCGCGCCTGATCGCCAACCGCGTCAGCCAGACCCTGCGGGCGGACGCCGTCGACCGCCTGGCCGACCGGCTCGAGCGGGAGGCCCCATGAGGCGCCCTCCTCGTCGTACCCGCGCTCTCGGCGGCGCGGCGACTCGTCGGGCGGCGGCGTGAGCGGCCCGCCGCGCCGCGCGCGCCTGCGGGCCGGCGGGGCCCAGGCGATCGCGCACACCCTGCGCGCCGACGCTGATGTCGAGGGGCTGCGCGAGGGCGTCGCCGCCACCCTCGAGGACGTGCGCGCGCGGGGGGACGACGCGCTGGTGGAGTCGGCCCGGCGCTTCGACTGCGCCGGCTTCACGCACGAGCGCCTGCGCGTCCCGCCGGCGGCCATCGAGCGCGCGACCGAGCGCCTCGATGACGACCTGCGCGCGGCGATCGTGGCCGCCTCCGCCCAGGTGCGGATCGTCGCCGAGGCCCTGCTGCCCGACGACCGCCACGTCGGCCTGCCCTACGGCCAGCGGATCCAGGTGCGCCGGGTGCCGGTCGACTCGGCCGGCTGCTACGTGCCGGGCGGGCGGGCCGCCTACCCCTCGAGCCTGATCATGGCCGCGGTCCCCGCCCAGGTCGCGGGGGTCGGGCGGATCGCCGTGGTCAGCCCTCCCGGCGAGGACGGCCGCCCGTCGGCGGCCATCCTCGCGACGGCCGGGCTGCTGGGCGTCGAGGAGGTCTACGCCGCAGGCGGCGCGGCGGCCATCGGCGCGCTCGCCTACGGCACCGCCACGATCGCGCCCGTCGCCGTGGTCGTCGGGCCGGGCAGCCCCTGGGTGCAGGAGGCCAAGCGCCAGGTGGCGGGGACGGTCGGGATCGACGGGCTCGCGGGGCCCAGCGAGGTGATGGTCATCGCCGACGCCAGCGCCGACCCGGACGCGATGGCGCTGGACCTGCTCGCCCAGGCCGAGCACGGGCCCGACTCGCCGGCCGTCCTGGCGAGCGACGACCCCGAGGTCGTGGAGGCCGTCGCGGGGGCGCTGGAGCGCCTGCCGGCGGCCGTCGGCCCCATCACCCTGGTCGAGTGTGCCAGCATGCCGCTGGCGATCGAGCTGGCCGAGGCCTTCGCCCCGGAGCACCTGGAGGTCGCCACCCGCGACCCCCAGGCGGTCGCGGCCGAGATCACCCGGGCGGGCGCGGTGTTCGTGGGGCCCAACTGCGCAACCGCTTTCGGCGACTACGTCGCGGGCTCCAACCACGTCCTGCCCACGGGGGGCGCCGCGCGCCACGCGTCGGCCCTCGGGCCCACAACGTTCCTGCGGAGGATGTCGGTGGTCGAGATGACCGACGAGGCGGTGGAGGCGCTCACGCCGCACCTGGCGGCGCTGGCCGACGCCGAGGGCTTCCCGATGCACCGGCGCTCCGCCGAGGCGAGGATGCGGCCGTGAGCCGCCGGGCCGAGGTGCGCCGGACCACCGGCGAGACCGACGTGCGGGTGCGCATCGACGTGGACGGGTCCGGGCTGTCGGACGTGTCGACCGGCGTGGGCTTCTTCGACCACATGCTCACGCTCCTCGCCCGCCACTCGCTGGTGGACCTCGAGGTGGCGGCGACGGGCGACCTGGAGACCGGCAGCCACCACACGGTGGAGGACGTCGGCATCACGCTGGGGCAGGCCCTGGCCGAGGCGCTGGGCGACCGCGCCGGCATCGAGCGCTACGGCTCGGCCGTCGTCCCGATGGACGAGTGCCTGGCGCAGGCGGCGATCGACCTGTCGGGGCGCCCCTTCGCGGCGGTCGACGTCCCTCTGCCCGACGTGGTGATCGGCGGGTTCGAGACCGAGGCGCTGGGCGAGTTCCTGCGCGGCCTCGCCAACCACGCGCGCCTGACCCTGCACGTGCGCCTGCTGGCCCCCGGCGGCGCCCACCACGCCATCGAGGGCAGCGTGAAGGCCGTGGCGCGCGCGCTGGCGGCCGCGGCGGCGCCGAACCCGCGGGTGGCCGGGATCCCCTCGACCAAGGGCTCTCTGTGACACGGCCCGACGAGGTCGTCGCGCCCGCCCGAGGCGCCATGACCGAGGAGGGCCCACCCGTCCGTCTGGCCGTCCTCGACTACCGCGTGAGCAACCTGCGCAGCGCCACGAAGGCGCTCGAGCTGCTGGGGGCGGACGTCCGCGTGACCGGCGACCCGGCCGACGTGCCCGGCGCCGACGCCGTCGTGCTGCCCGGGGTGGGCCACTTCGGCGAGGCCATGCGGCGGATCCGCGAGCACGGGCTCGACCGAGCGGTGCTGCGCGCGGCCGACGAGGGGGTGCCGATCCTGGGCTTCTGCGTCGGCCTCCAGCTGCTCTTCGCCGAGAGCGAGGAGAGCCCGGGGGTCGCGGGCATGGGAGTCCTGCCGGGCCCGGTGCGGCGCCTCCGCACCGACCGCAAGCTGCCGCACATCGGCTGGAGCGAGGTGGCGTGGTCGCCGGAGAGCGGCCTTGGGCCGGAGAGCGGTCGCGCGGCCGACGCGACCTACTACTTCGTGCACAGCTTCGCGCCCGAGCCCGAGGACGAGGCCCTGGTGCTGGGGCGCGCCCGCCACGGCGTCGAGTTCTGCGCGGCCGCGGGCCGGCCGGGCGTGACCGGGCTCCAGTTCCACCCGGAGAAGTCCAGCGCGGCCGGGCTCGCGCTGCTCGGTCGCTGGCTGGCCGGCATCCGCGCGGCGACCGGCGCCGCCACCGCCACGTGATCGACCTCTATCCGGCCATCGACCTGCAGGACGGCCGCGCGGTGCGCCTGCGGCGCGGCGACTTCGCCCAGCCGACCGTCTTCAGCGAGGACCCGGTGGCGCAGGCCCGGGCCTTCGCCGAGGCCGGCGCCTCGGTGCTCCACGTCGTCGACCTCGACGGCGCCCGCCAGGGCGAGCCGGTGCACGCCGCGACCGTGGCGAGCATCGCAGCCGCGTTTCCCGGCACGGTGCACCTGGGCGGCGGGCTGCGCTCGCGACCCGCGATCGAGACCGCCCTGGCCACCGGCGTGGACCGCGTCGTCGTGGGGACCGCGGTGGTGGAGGACCGCACGCTGCTCGAGTGGGCGATCGACCGGCTCGGGGATGCCCTCGTCGTCGGCCTGGACGCCCGCCAGGGCCGCCTTGCGACCCACGGCTGGACCCAGCTCTCCGACCGCGAGGCGGTCGACGTCGCCACCGAGCTCGTGAGGACCGGCGTGCGTCGCCTCGCCTACACGGACATCAACCGCGACGGGACCCTCGGGGGGCCGAACCTGGCCGCGCTGCGGCGCGTCTCCGAGGCCGTCCCGCCGCTCAAGATCATCGCGGCGGGCGGCGTCTCGTCGCTCGACGACCTGCGCCGCCTGCGCGAGCTCCGGCTCGCCAACCTCTCCGGGGTGATCGTGGGGCGGGCGCTCTACGAGGGCCGCTTCACGGTCGCCGAGGGGCTCGAGGCGCTCGCGGAGCGGAGCCGGGCGTGATCCGCGTCATCCCCTGCCTTGACGTGGACCGCGGCCGGGTCGTGAAGGGCGTCAACTTCGTGGGCCTGCGCGACGCCGGCGACCCGGTGGAGCTCGCGGCCCGCTACGACCGCGAGGGCGCCGACGAGCTGGTCTTCCTCGACATCACCGCCAGCCACGAGGGGCGGGGGACCATCGTGGAGCTGGCGCGGCGGACGGCCGAGGAGGTCTTCATCCCCTTCACCATCGGGGGCGGCCTGCGCTCCGAGGAGGACATCCGCGAGGTGCTCGCGGCCGGCGCCGACAAGGTGTCGTTGAACTCGGCCGCCGTCCGCGACCCGGAGGTGATCTCCCGCGGCTCCGACCGCTTCGGCGCCCAGTGCATGGTCGTGGCCATCGACGCCAAGCGGCGAGCGGGCGGGGACGGCTGGGAGGTCTTCCTCAACGGCGGGCGCCTGGCCACCGGCCGCGAGGCCGTGGCCTGGGCGGCCGAGGCCGCCGAGCGGGGCGCGGGGGAGCTGCTGGTCACGAGCATGGACCGGGACGGCACCCAGGACGGCTTCGACGTCGAGCTGCTGGCCGCGGTGGCCGAAGCGGCGCCGGTGCCCGTCATCGCCTCGGGCGGCGCCGGCCGCCTGGAGCACTTCGCCGCGGCGGTCGCCGAGGGGGGGGCCGACGCCGTGCTGGCGGCCTCGGTCTTCCACGACGGCGTCTACACCATCGCCCAGGTCAAGGAGGCGATGGCCGGCGCCGGCGTGCCGGTCCGCATGTAGCGCCGCGCTCAGGCGCTCGCGGCCGACTCCTCCAGCCAGGCGTCGAACGTGGTCGGCGCGAGGCGGGCGCCTGGGCCGGGCAGCATCGCCTCGCCGGCCGCCTCGACGCCGAAGACGCCCCCCCGCCAGGTCGGGGCCAGCATCACCCGGCGGCCGCGCGCGGCCAGGGCCCTGCGGGCCATGTCGACGAGGTCCTCGGGCCGCGGCCCTGCCAGGTCGGGCGCGCGCCCCTGGGGCGGGCCCGCGGCGGCCTCGGCGAGGGCCCGGGCGGCGTCGGCCGCGGCGACCGGCTGCACCAGCAGGGGCGGGATCTGGGCGACGCCGTCGCGGATGGCCCGGTCCACGACCATCTCGGCGAACTCGTGGAACTGGGTTGCGCGCAGGATCGTGGCGGGGACCGGGCCGGCCTCCACGAGCTCCTCCTGGCGGCGCTTGCCGGCGTAGTGGGCGTTCCCCTCGAGGCGGTCGATCCCCAGGATGGAGAGGAGCACGTGATGGCGCACGCCGGCGCGCGCCTCCGCTTCGAGAAGGCGCTCGGTCATGGCCCCGAACGCGCGCCGCGCCTCGTCCGCGTCGGCCGCGTAGGCGTTCGTGACGTCGATCGCCGCGTCCGCCCCGGTCAGGGCGTCGTCGAGCCCTTCGCCCGTCGCGAGGTCGGCGCCCCGCGAGCGGGCGACCACGACCGGCTCGTGGCCGTCGCGCGCCAGGGCGTCGACCGTGTGGCGCCCGACCAGCCCGGTCCCGCCGATCACTGCGATGCGCACGGCGACCATCCTGCCACGCCGGTCGTCATATCCTCGTGCCCCCATGTCGCTGACTGACCAACAGCGCCGCTTCACCGCACTGGAGGCCTCCGGCTGGAGCGAGCGGGCGGCCGCCTACGACCGCCTGACCGCCACGATCACGCTCGCACTGGCCGCGCCTCTGCTGGATGCCGCGGCCGTCGGCGCCGGCTCGCGGGTGCTCGACGCCGGCTGCGGACCGGGGGTGGTCTGCGGCCTCGCGGCGGAGCGGGGCGCGAGGCCCACCGGCGTCGACGTCGCGCCGGGGATGCTGGCCGAGGCGCGGCGGCGGCTCCCTGAGCTGACGTTCGCCCAGGCGGACGTCGTCGCGCTGCCGTTCGCGGCCGGGAGCTTCGACGCGTGCGTCGGCGGCTTCGTCCTCAACCACCTGCCGGCGCCCGAGGCGGCCGTGGCCGAACTGGCCCGGGTCCTGGCGCACGGCGGCGCGCTGGCGCTCTCCGTGTGGGAGCCTCCCGTGCGGAACCGCTGGCTCGGGATCGTCGCCGAGGCGCTGGCCGAGGTCGGGGTCGCCCCGCCGCCCGAGCTTGCCGGCGGGCCCGACTCCTACCGCTTCGCGGACCGGAAGGAGATGCTGGGCCTGCTGCGCGGCGCCGGCCTCCGCGAGGCGCGAGTGGAGCGGATCGAGACCCTCGCCCGGTGCGGAGACGGCGACGAGCTCTGGGAGGGGGTCCTCGGCGGATCCGTGCGCACGTCGACCACCATCCTGCGCCAACCGCCGGAGGTCCGGGAGCGGGTGCGGGCGGCCCTGGAGCACCGCCTCGAGCTCTACAGGTCCGGGGGCGGTCTCGAGCTGCCGGCGAGGGCGGTCATCGGGTCGGGACGGCGGTGACGCCGACGAGGTTGCTGCGCGTTGCGCTCGAGCGGGGCGTCGTCGGGCCGCTGGTGGAGTCGTACGCCGACGACGCGACCCTCGACGCCGGGCTCCCCGGCGCCCGGGTGCGGGCGGTGGGGCGCGAGGCAATCGCGGACCGGCTCGCCGAGTGGTACGGCGACCCGGCCCGGATCGTCGAGTGGTCGGCCGCCGAGCACCCCGGCGGAGCCGCGGTCTGGCTCGAGCGCGCCGGCGAGCGGCGTGTCGTGCGGGAGCGTCACTACCTCCACACGCGGACGGGCCGGATCTCGGCCCATTGGATCTACGGCGCGCCCCCGAGGAGCGCCGCCCCCGAGCTGGCGGCGGCCGAGGCGGCGCCACCGCCGGCCCTGCTGGCACGCCACGGCCGGGTCGCGGACGTCCGGCCCATCGTCTCGAGCGGCTGGTCGGGCGACGCCCTCGTCGGGGTGGGCATGGCCGACGGGCGCCGCCTCGTGGCGAAGCGCACCGTCCCGGGCCGCGGGTGGATCGCCGTCCACACCGGCGACCGCGGCCGCGAGGCCGCGCTCGTCGCCGAGGGCTGGACCGCGCGGATCCCGCCCGCGCTCGAGCACACGCTCATCGACGCCGAGTGGGCGGACGGCGCGTGGTGGATCCTCATGCGGGACGTCTCCGACCGGCTCTGGCCGGCCGAGGCACGCGTCAGCCGCGATCAGAGCGCCCAGGTCCTCGCGGCCGTCGACGCCATGTGGAGGGCCTTCTGGGGGGTGCGGGTGCCACCGGCCGCGAGCCTCGCCCGGCGCCTGGACGTCCTGTCGCCCCAGGTGGCGGAGCGCGAGCGCGCGGGCCTCGATCTGCTGCCGAACCAGCTCGAGGCCGCATGGGAGGCGTTCGCGACGGTGGTCCCGCGGGACGTGGCCGACCCGGTCCTGGCGGTGCTCGCCCACCCCGAGGCGCTGGCGGACTGGCTCTCGGCACGGGGCACCACGCTCCTGCACGGGGACCTGCGGGACGAGCACCTGGGCATGGACGGGCGGCGGGTGGTGCTGATCGACTGGGGCTTGGCGACGCAGGGCCACCCCGTCGTCGAGCTCTGCTGGTACCTCGTGCACTGCGCCTGGCGGATCGACGCGACCCGCGACCAGATCGTCGAGGACTTCCGGCGCGCCCGCGGCGACGCCGAGGACCGGAAGGCCCTCGACGTCGGGCTGCTCTCAGGGCTCGTCCAGTACGGCTGGATCTTCGGCCACAGCGCCGTCGTGAACCCCGACCCGGCCGAGCGGGCGTGGGCGCGCGAGGAGCTCGCCTGGTGGGTGCCGCGCGCCCGCCGGGCGCTCGCTGCCTGGTCGCCAGCCGGCGTCCGCTAGCGTGCCCGTCGTGAGGACCATCCGCACGGAGGCCGCGCCCGCGCCCGTGGACGGCGCCCCCTACAGCCAGGCCGCGGCCGCGACGGGCGAGATCGTGTTCGTGTCGGGCCAGCTCGGCGTCGACCCGACGACGGGCGAGCTCGTCTCCGAGGACGTGAGCGAGCAGACCGCGCTGGCGCTGCGCCACGTGGCGGCGATCCTGGCCGAAGCCGGCGCCGGGCTCGCCGACGTCGTCAAGACGACGGTGTACCTCATCGACCTCGCGGGCGACTTCGCCGCCATGAACGAGGTCTACTCCCACGCCTTCTCCGGGCACGCGCCGGCGCGCGCGACCGTCGGCGTGGCGGCGCTGCCGCTGGGGGCGCGGGTGGAGATCGAGGCCGTCGCCGTCGTCGCGGCGGGGTGACGGCGCGGTGGCCCCCGTCGCTACTCGGCCCAGGTGCGGCGCTCGATCAGGCTGTCGAGGGCGATGCGGTCGACGTAGTCCGGGGCCTCTGAGATGGGGCGCCCGGCGTTGACGGGGTCCTCCACCCAGGCGCGGAAGCGCGCCTGCGCGTCGTCGAAGCGGGCCTGGAGCTCGGACAGGGTCAGCCCCTCGAAGCGCGCGAAGGCGGCCACCAGCTCGGGCGACATGGGGGCTGCGGCGGGCAGCTTGCGGGAGACCGGGTCGTAGGCCACGAGACCGATCCTAGCCCCGCCCTCGCGCTCCTGGCCGCGCACCCCCTCGTGCGCCGGGTGGCGCCCCACCTCGAGGGCGAGGTGAGCGTGGTGGGGGGCGCGGTGCGCGACGCGATGCTCGGCCGCCCCGCCGGGACGGAGCTCGACCTGGTCGTGGAGGGCGACGCCCTCCCGCTCGCCAGGCGGCTGGGCCGCGAGCTCGGGGGCCGCGTGATCGCCCACCCGCGCTTCGGGACGGCCGCGATCGAGCTGCCCCACGGCGACCACCTGGACGTGGTCACCGCCCGGCGGGAGCGCTATGCGCGGCCCGGGGCGCTCCCCGAGGTCGCCCCCGGCACCCTGGCGGACGACCTGGCGCGCCGCGACTTCACCATCAACGCCATGGCGCAGCGCCTGTCCGGCGCCGGTGCCGGCGAGCTGGTGGACCCCCACGGGGGCGCCGCCGACGCGGAGGCGGGGATCGTCCGCGCCCTGCGGCCGGACGCCTTCGAGGAGGACCCCAGCCGCCTTGTGCGGGCGGCCCGCTACGCGGCTCGGCTCGGCTTCCTGCTCGACGGCGAGACGGCCGCCGCGGCCCGCGAGGCTGCGCCGGCGCTCGATCCGGCCGGCGCCCGGGTCGCCGACGAGCTGACGCGCCTGGCGCAGGAGCCCACGGCCCCGAGCGGCCTGGCCCTGCTGGGCAGCCTCGGCGTGCCGTGGCTCTCTGGCCCCGGGGGAGGCGGGCTGCGCGAGCGCTTCACGGCCATCGACGACGCGCTGGCCCGCCCCGGTGCGCCCGACCTGCCGGCCTGGCCGCTGCGGCTGGGGGAGGCGCTCGACCCCGAGACGCTGGCGCGCACGGCGATCCCGGGCTGGGCGCGGGCGCTGGGCGCCGAGGGCCGCGCGGGCGGCGAGCTCGCGGAGCGCCTGCAGGCGGGGATCGCCCCCTCGGAGGTCGACCGGCTTCTGCGGGCGGCCCCTCCGGCGACGACCGTCGGGGCGCTGGCGAGGGGCGCCGAGGCGGTCGCCGGCTGGTGGGCCCACGGGCGCGACCGCGAGCCGGCGGTGCGCGGCGCCGACCTCGTCGGGGCGGGGATCCCGCCGGGCCCGGCGATCGGGCGTGCCCTCGCCGTGGTGCGCGCGGCCCTGCTGGACGGCCGCGTCGGCGGGCCCGAGGAGCAGCTGGCGCTGGCGCTGCGGGTCGCGCGGGAGGGGCGGTGAGCGCGCCGGAGCTGATCGAGGTGGCGACGGGCGCGCCGGCACGGGCGGTCTTCACGACCCGCCGCGGCGGCGTCAGCGCGCCGCCCTTCGACGAGCTGAACCTGGGCTCGGACCGCGACGACGCCGACGCCGCGGTGCGCGCCAACCGCCGCCGGGTATGCGAGGCGGTCGACATCGACCCCCACGGGGTGAGCCTCGGGCGCCAGGTCCACGGCGCGCGCGTGAGGACGCTCGAGGCGCCGTCGGCGCCCGGCCGGTTCACCGGCGCCCTGCGCGGCTGGCCCGAGGGCGACGGCCTGGCGACGCGCACGCCGGGGCTGGGCCTCATGGTGCTCGGCGCGGACTGCCTCCCCGTGCTGCTGTGGCGGCGCGACGAGCCGGCGGTCGCGGCCGCCCACGCCGGCTGGCGCGGCCTGGTGGCCGGCGTCCTCGGCGAGGCCGTCCGCTCGCTCGGCCGGCCCGAGCGCCTCGGCGCCGCGATCGGCCCGGGCGTGGGGCCCTGCTGCTACCCGGTGTCGCAAGCGGTCCGCGACCGCTTCGCGGCGGCCTTCGGGGAGGCGGTGCTGCGGCCGCCGGCGGTGGACCTCGCCGCGGCCGCGCGGGCCGCGCTGGTCGCCGAGGGCGTCCCCGAGGCCGCGGTCGTCACCATCGAGGCGTGCACGAGCTGCGAGGCCGCCCGCTTCTACTCGCACCGCCGCGATGGCGAGGCCTGCGGGCGCCAGGGGGGCCTGGTGTGGGCGGCGGCGTGATCATCGACCCCGACGCCCTGCGGGCGGCCCTCCGCGAGGCGCGCGAGGGGCTCGACGAGGCCGCCCGGCGCGCGGGGCGGCCGCGCGGCTCGGTGGAGCTCGTGCTGGCGGGCAAGTACATCCCCGTCGACCAGACGGAGGCGCTGCTGGAGGCCGGCGTGGAGGTGGTGGGGGAGAACCGCCTCCAGGACCTCCGCGCGCGCCGCGAGGCCGCGGGCGACCGGCTGACCTACGACTTCATCGGGCACCTGCAGCGCAAGAAGGCCCGCGAGGTGATCAGCTTGGTGCGGCTGCTGCACTCGCTCGACTCGGCGCGCCTGGCGGAGGCCATCGGGGCGCGCTCGGAAGGTCCCACGCGGGTCCTCGTCGAAGTCAACGTCGCCGGGGAATCGACCAAAGGTGGTATCGTGCCGCCCCAGCTTCGGGCGTTCATGGAGGATGTGTCGGAGCACACCGACCTCGTTGTCGGTGGCCTGATGGCGATGCCACCGTTTCAGACCGACGCGGAGCTCAGCCGGCCCCACTTCGTCGCCGTCCGCCGCCTGGCGGAGGAGCTGGCAGCGGAGTGGCGGGGACGTCACGACCTGTCTGACCTCTCCATGGGGACGAGCCAGGACTACCTGGTCGCCGCCGAGGAGGGTGCGACGAAGGTCCGGGTCGGCCGCGGGATCCTCGAGAAGGCCCAGATCACGACATCCCGAGGGGCGTAGATGGCCGTCAGCGACCTCTGGCACCGCACGCTCGTCTACTTCGGCATGGCCGACGAGGCCGACGACTACGACGACTACGACGACGACCGCTACGACGAGGAGCCGGAGCGCGACCGCGACCGCGACCGGCGCAGCCCGGCGCACGACGACCTGGAGCGCAGCTACCGCGAGCGGCCCAACGTCCGCCGCCTCGGCCCGCGCCGCCGCGAGCCGGACTTCGACGACATCTTCGCCGAGGAGCCGGCGCGCGGCCGGCCGGCGCCCATGCGCTCGGTCGAGTCGCGGGGCCAGCCTGCCGAGGTCCACCTGGTGGTCCCCAAGAGCTTCAACGACGCCCAGCAGATCGCCGACAAGTTCAAGGGGACGATTCCGGTCATCCTCAACCTGCAGAGCGCCGAGACCGACCTCGCCAAGCGGCTCATCGACTTCTCCAGCGGGCTCACCTACGCCCTCGACGGCGGCATGCAGCGGGTGGCCGACAAGGTCTTCATGCTGACGCCGCGCAACGTCGAGGTGTCGGCCGAGGAGCGGGCCCGCCTCCTGGAGAAGGGCTTCTTCAACCAGTACTGATGGGGGAGCGAGCGGCTGGCTGGCCGGCGCGCGTCGGGGTGGTCGGCGCCGGCGCCATGGGCCGGGCGCTGGCGGCCGGCCTGATGCGGGGCCACCCCGGCCTCGCCGAGCGGCTGGCGCTGGCCGACGCCGTGCCCGCCGCGCTCGAGGCCGCCGTGGCCGACGTCGGCGGGCGGCCGGCGCCGCTCGAGGAGGCCGCGCGCGCCGATCTCGTCTGCGTCGCCGTCAAGCCGAAGGACGCCGCCGAGGCCCTGCCGGAGGTCGCCCGCGCGATGGCGCCGGGCGCAGTGCTCCTGTCGGTCATCGCCGGCTGGGACCTCGACCGCCTGGCGGGCGCCGCGGCCGGCGCCGCCCTGGCCCGCACCATGCCCAACCTGGCCGTGCGACACGGTGCCGGGGTGGTGGCGCTGGCCACGCGGGGCCTCGACCCGGCGCGCGAGGCCGAGCTGACCGCCTTCCTGCGCCCGCTCGGGGCCGTCGTGCCCCTGCCGGAGGGCCTGTTCCCCCCGGCGACGGCGCTGGCCGGCAGCGGCCCCGGGCTGCTCGCGCTGGTCGCCGAGGGGCTCGAGGAGGGCGCGGTCGCGGCCGGCCTCGCCCGGCCCCAGGCCCGCGAGCTCACCGCCGCCGTGCTGGCCGGGACCGCGGCGCTGCTGGCGGACGGCACCGACCCGGCCCTCCTGCGCCAGCGCGTCAGCTCGCCGGCGGGCGCGACGCTGGCCGGCCTCGCCGTCCTGGAGCGCGGCGCGGTGCGCGCCCACGTGGCCGACGCGGTGCTGGCCGCGGCGCGGAGGTCGGCCGAGCTCTGAGGCCGCTCAGCCGCCGGCGGCGTGGCGCCAGAAGTCGCGCATCGGCTCGGGCGGCGTCGGCCCGGCCGCGGCGATCTGGGTGAGCAGGATGGCGACCGCGCCGGCCGACGGCACGATGTGGGCCGACGTCCCGGTGCCGCCGACCCAGCCGTAGCGGCCCGGGACGTTCCAGGGGTCGATGCGGGCGACGTCCACCGAGCCGCCGAACCCCCAGCCCTGGCCCTCAAGAAACAGCGCGCCGCCCTCGCGCTGTGAGGGGGTCAGGTGGTCGGTGGTCATGCGGCGCACCGACTCCGGCGACAGCAGCCGGCGACCGCCCGCGGTCCCGTCGGCGAGCAGCATCCGGGCGAAGGCGAGCCAGTCATCGGCGGTGCCGACCAGGCCCCCGGCGCCGGACGGGAACGGCGGCGGGCGGCTCCACTGCCCGTCCGGGGCGTCGGCGAGCTCCAGGCCGCCCTCCTGCCCGGCCCTGTAGTAGCTCGTGAAGCGGTGGAGCCGGCCGGGCTCCACCCAGAACGCGGCGTCGGCCATGCCGAGCGGCTCGAACAGGCGCTCGGCGAGGAAGTCGGGGAGCGGCCTCCCCGAGACCCTGGTGACCAGCACCCCCTGGAGGTCGGAGCAGGTGTTGTAGAGCCACGCCTCGCCCGGCTGGCGAAGGAGCGGGATGCGCGCGAGGGCCGCCATCCACTCGTCCGGGGGCGGGGGGACCTGGGGTCGGCGCCCGTCCCGCTGGACCGTGAACAGCAGCTGCACCGCGGGCAGCGAGAAGTCCGACGGAAAGCCGTAGCCGGCCCGCGAGGTGAGCAGGTCGAGCACCGTGATCGGCCTCCTCGCGGGCACGACGTCCTCGACCGGGCTCGAGGGCGTGCGGACCACGCTCGGCGACGCCAGCTCGGGCAGCCACTCGGCGACGGGGTCGTCCAGCGCGATCAGGCCGTCCTCGACCAGCATCATCACGGCCGCCGCGACGATGGGCTTGGTGATCGAGGCGAGCCGGAAGATCGAGTCCCTGGCCATCGGAGAGTCGCCCTCGAGGCCGGCCGAGCCGACGGCCTCGAGGGCGACGCGGTCGCCGCGGGCCACCAGGGCAACGGCCCCGGCCACCGCTCCCCCGTCGACGTGCCGCTGAAGGGTCTCGCGCAGCGCGGTCACGGGCCGATCATGACGATGCCCTTCGTCGCGGGCCCGCCGGAGGCCCGCTGTACGCTCCCTCTCCGTGGACCAACTGGAGACCTACATCTCGGCGCTGTTCACGGTGTTCATCATCGTGATCTTCATCCGGATCCTGCTGTCGTTCCTGCCCGTGGCGCCGAGCTCCCGCTGGACCCGCGCGATCTTCGACTTCGTCCACCAGAGCACCGAGTGGTTCCTCGGCTTCTTCCGGCGGATCATCCCGCCGCTCGGGATGTTCGACCTCTCGCCGATCGTGGCGCTGCTGGTCCTGTACATCCTCCGCAACCTCGTCCTGGCGCTCCTGGACAACTTCTGACCGCCCCGCTCCCCCCCTGGCTCACCGTTCGCGACGACGGGGTGACGGTCGCGGTCAAGGCCGTGCCGCGCTCGCGCTCGACCCGCGCCGTGGGCGTCCAGGCGGGGGCGCTGCGGGTCCAGATCGCCGCCCCGCCGCACGAGGGCCGCGCAAACGGGGCGCTGTGCGCCTACCTGGCGGGTGCGGCGGGGCTGCGCGCGCCGGCGGCGCGCATCCGGCGCGGGTCGGGCGGCGCGCGCAAGCTGGTCGAGATCGACGGCGACCCGGAGCGGATCGCCGCCCGGCTGGTCGCCGCCATCGGCGCCGACGGGCGCGAGGCCCGGGAGGGGGCGCGGTGACCTCGGCCAAGCCGACCACCCGCGACGCGGTGCTGCAGGCCATCGAGCGCCGCCGCCGGCGCCAGGCCAAGGCCCGCTGGTGGCGGTTCGCGGTCTTCGCGTTGCTCGTGCTGGTCCTCGACCAGATCTCCAAGGCCCTGATCCGCGAGACGCTCGCCCCGCGGGAGGTCGTCGACGTCTTCCCCGGCTTCGACGTCTCGCGGGTCACCAATGAGGGCATCGCCTTCGGCCTCTTCCCGGGGCGCCAGTCGGCGATCGCCGTGCTCACGGTGCTCGCCCTGTGCGCGATCGCCATCGCGCTGGCCGGGCTGGTCGCGCGCAACAACACCGTCGCCATCGGGGCGGGCCTGCTCGTCGGGGGCAGCCTCGGGAACCTCATCGACCGCCTCGCCCACGGGGCGGTCACCGACTTCATCGACTTCGCCCGCTGGCCGGCCTTCAACGTGGCCGACCTCGGCATCACGGCCGGCGCCGTCCTCATCGTGCTCGGCCTGCTGCGCGACGGCGAGGGGGGCGAGGAGGATGAGCGAGCGGGCTGACCCGCCTCCGGTCCGGCTCGCAGTCGGCGCCGGCGAGGCCGGCCGCCGCCTCGACGCGGTGGTCGGCGGGCTCGCCGAGGTCGGCAGCCGCGCCGAGGCGCAGCGCCTGATCGAGGCCGGGCGGGTCCTGGTGGACGGGCGGGCCGTCCCGAAGCGGCACCTCCTCGCCGAGGGCGAGTCGGTGCTCGTGCGCCCGGCGCCGCCCCCGCCGGCGGGGATCGAGCCGGAGGACATGCCCCTGACGGTGCGCTACGAGGACGACCACCTGCTGGTGGTCGACAAGCCGGCCGGCGTCGTCGTGCACCCGAGCGCCGGCCACCGCGCCGGCACGCTCGTGCACGGCCTGGTCGCGCGCGACATCGCCGGCGGCCAGGACCCGGCCCGCCCGGGCATCGTCCACCGGCTGGACCGCGACACCTCGGGCCTGCTCGTGGTCGCCCGCTCGGAGCGCGCCCACCGCCGCCTCCAGCGGATGATGCGCGACCGCCTGGTGGACCGCCGCTACCTGGCCCTCGTGCACGGCGCCGCGCCGCCCGCCCTCACCATCGACAGGGCGGTCGGGCGCGACCGGCGGGCCCGCACGCGCATGGCCGTGGGCGCCGCGGACGGCCGTGAGGCCGTCACCCACCTCCGCCGGCTCGAGGAACTGGGCCGCTTCTCCCTGCTGGAGGCGCGCCTCGAGACCGGGCGAACCCACCAGATCCGCGTGCACCTCGAGTCGGTGGGCCACCCCGTCGTCGGCGACCGGGTCTACGGGCGGCGGCCCGAGACGCTCGGCCTCGACCGCCAGTTCCTCCACGCCGGGCGCCTCGCCTTCCCGCATCCCGAGACGGGGGAGCCGGTCGAGGTCGAGAGCCCCCTCCCCGCCGACCTGCAGGCGGCGCTGGACCGTGCGCGAGGGGAAGCGCCCGCGCGCTAACATCGCGGGCCGCAGCACATCCGGCCCTCTCCCCGGCGCGAACCCGCCAGATGGCGGTGCCGGGGCGCGGCGTCCCCGACGACGCGCGCCCTCGGTCCATCGGCCCGCGCCGGCGCCCGACACGCCAAACCGCAGCCCAGGGAGCCGCCCGTGGCCACCGTCACCATGAAGCAACTGCTGGAGTCCGGGGTCCACTTCGGGCACCAGACCCGCCGCTGGAACCCGAAGATGAAGCGCTACATCTTCGGCGAGCGCGGCGGCATCTACATCATCGACCTCCAGCAGACCATCGTGCTCCTGCAGGAGGCGATGGACGTCGTGCGCGACATCGCCGAGCGCGGCGGCACCGTCCTCTTCGTCGGGACGAAGAAGCAGTGCCAGGACGCGATCCAGGAGCACGCGGCGCGCGCCGGCATGCCGTACGTGTCGCACCGCTGGCTGGGCGGGCTGCTGACGAACTGGGGAACGATCTCCCAGCGCATCCGGCGCCTCCACGAGCTGCGCAACCAGAAGCGCGAGGGCCAGCTCGACCTGCTCCCGACGCGCGAGCGCCTTGCCCGGGAGGGCGAGCTCACCAAGCTCGAGACGAACCTCGGCGGCGTCGCCGACATGCAGCGCCTGCCCGACGCGGTGGTGATCGTGGACCTCAAGAAGGAGGCCATCGGGGTGCGTGAGGCCAATCGCCTCGGCCTGGCGGTCATCGGGCTCGTCGACACCAACTGCGACCCGGACGAGGCCACCTACGTCATCCCGGGCAACGACGACGCGATCCGCTCGTGCAACCTGATCGTCGGCGCGCTCGCGGACGCGATCATCGAGGGCAAGGCCCGGGTCCCGGCGTCCGGGATCCCGGCCGACGGCCAGGCGCCGGCCGGCGACGAGGGGGCGCCCGAGCCCCCGGCGCCGGCCGCCGAGGCCCCGGCGCCGGAGGCGCCCCAGCCGGAGCCGACCCCCGAGCCCGCCCCGGAGCCCGCCGCCGACGCGACCCCGGAGCCCGTCGCCGAGCCGACCCCCGAGCCCGCTCCCGAGGCGACCCCCGAGCCCGCCCCCGAGGCTCCCGAGCCCGAGCCCACGCCGGCCGAGCCGGCCACCGAGGCCGCGCCGGCCGCCGACGGAGAGGACACCGCGTGAGCACCGCCATCCCTGCCCAGCTGGTGAAGGACCTGCGCGAGAGGACGGGCGCCGGGATGATGGACTGCAAGCGGGCGCTCGAGGAGGCCGGCGGCGACATCGAGGCGGCGACCACCGCCCTGCGCACCAAGGGGCTCGCCGACGCCGCCAAGCGAGCCGGCCGTGCCGCCAACGAGGGCCTGGTGGACAGCTACATCCACGCGGGCGGCCGGGTCGGCGTGCTGGTCGAGGTGAACTGCGAGACCGACTTCGTCGCCCGCACCGACCAGTTCAAGGACTTCGTGCACGAGATCGCGCTGCACATCGCGGCGCTCAAGCCGCGCTTCGTGAGCAGCGACGAGGTCCCGGAGGAGTACATCGCCGCCGAGCGGGCGATCTACGAGGCCCAGGCCCAGGACATCCCGGAGCACGCGCGCGAGCGGGCCGTCGAGGGCAAGCTGGCCAAGCATCTGAAGTCCATCTGCCTCCTCGACCAGGAGTACGTCCGGGACCAGGGGGAGAAGAAGCCGCGCACCATCGAGGAGCTTCGGGCGGAGGCGGCCGGGAGCCTGGGCGAGAACATCACCATCCGGCGCTTCAGCCTCTTCGAGCTTGGCCAGTAGCTCCGCCCCGGGCGACGGTGCGCGGGCCGCCGCCGTCGCGGGCGGCCCGGCCTTCTCGCGGGTGGTGCTGAAGCTCTCCGGCGAGGCCCTGATGGGCGACGAGCCCTACGGCATCGACCCGGAGCGCATCGCGGCCATCGCCCGGCAGGTCCACAACGCCGTGGAGCGCGGCGTCGGCGTGGCGATCGTCGTGGGCGCGGGCAACATCTTCCGCGGCCTCCAGGGCATGGCGATCGGCATGGACCGCGCGACGGCCGACTACATGGGCATGATCGCCACCGTGCTCAACGCGCTGGCGATCCAGGACGCGCTCGAGAAGCTGGGCCTCACGACCCGGGTGCAGTCGGCGATCGCGATGCAGGAGGTCGCCGAGCCCTACATCCGTCGGCGCGCCATCCGCCACCTCGAGAAGGGCCGGGTCGTCATCTTCGCCGGCGGCACGGGCAACCCGTTCTTCACGACCGACACGACGGCCGCGCTGCGCGCGCTGGAGATCGGCGCCGAGTGCATCCTCATGGCCAAGAACCGCGTCGAGGGCGTGCTCGACGCCGACCCGCGCGAGGTCCCCGACGCCAAGCTGATCCCGCGGATCAGCCACATGCAGGCGATCGAGCGCGGCCTGAAGGTGATGGACACCACCGCCCTGACGCTCTGCATGGACAACGGGCTGCCAATCTTCGTCTTCAACATGAGCGACGAGGCCAACATCGGGCGGCTGCTCGACGGCGAGCAGGTCGGCACGATGGTTGTCACGGAATGACCGATCGAGGGGGCGGCGGTGGATGAGGATCGGCTGAAGGACACGAAACGGCGGATGGAGGGCGCGGTGAAGGCCCTCGCGAGTGAGTTCCAGACCGTGCGCACCGGGCGGGCGTCGACCGGGTTGCTGGACCGCGTCACGGTCGAGGCCTACGGCACCCGCACCCCGCTCAACCAGCTCGCGACCATCAACGCCCCGGAGCCGCGGCTCCTCACCGTGCAGCCGTACGACCGCAGCATCATGGCCTCGGTCGAGAAGGCGATCATGGAGTCCGACCTCGGTCTCACGCCGAACAACGACGGCCAGATCATCCGGCTGCCGGTGCCCCAACTCACGGAGGAGCGGCGGAAGGAGATGGTCCGCCTCGTGCACAAGATGGCCGAGGAGGCACGGGTGGCGGTGCGCAACGTGCGCCGCGACGTGCTTAACGAGCTGAAGCGGGCGGAGAAGGACGGCGACCTGTCGCGCGACGAGCTGAGCAGGGGCCAGGACGAGGTGCAGAAGCTCACCGACGCCGAGGTGAAGGCCATCGACGATCTCATGGCCCGCAAAGAGGCCGAGATCCTCGAGGTCTGACGGCGGGCCGAGGGTGACGATCCGAACCCGGCTGCGCACCGCCCGCTCCGTCCTCGGGCTCAGGCGGGCGAGCGAGCCCCAGGAGCGACCGGCGGGCCTCACCGAGGTCCCGTCGTCGGTCGCCATCATCATGGACGGCAACGGCCGCTGGGCCCGCGTCCGCCGCCTGCCGGTGGGCGCCGGCCACCGGGCGGGCGCGCGGGCGCTCAAGCGCGTCGTGCGGGCGGCCGGCGACGCCGGCATCAAGGACCTGACGGTCTTCTCGTTCTCCACCGAGAACTGGTCGCGCCCCCTCGACGAGGTCGACGACCTGATGGGGCTCTTCTGCGAGCTGATCGACCGCGAGGTGCCCGAGCTCCACGAGGAGCGGGTGCAGATCCGCTTCATCGGGCGCTGTGAGGACCTCGACGAGACGCTGCGGGCCAAGATCGCCGAGGCGGAGGCCCTCACGGCGGGCAACGAGCGCCTGCGGCTGTTCATCGCCATGAACTACGGCGGCCGCCAGGAGATCCTGGACGCGGCGCGCCGCTTCGCCGCCGAGTGCGGCCCCGACGCCGGCGAGGCCGAGTTCGCCCGCTTCCTCTACGGGCCCGACCTGCGCGACCCCGAGCTCGTGATCCGCACGAGCGGTGAGCAGCGCCTGTCCAACTTCCTCCTCTGGCAGTCGGCGTACGCCGAGCTGTACTTCTCGCCCCGGCTCTGGCCGGACTTCTCGCCCGAGGACCTCGAGGCGGCCCTCGCGGACTACGCGCGACGCCACCGCCGCTTCGGCGGGCGGTGAACCCCGCGCTCGCGAGCCGGCTCGCGATCGCGATCCCCGGGATCGCGATCGCGATCGCCGTCGTGGCGATCGGCGGCGCCCCCTTCGCCATCGTTGCCGCGGCCATCGGGGTCCTGGGCCTCTACGAGCTGTACAGCCTCACGGCCGCCCAGCGGCCGCTGCGCTGGGCCGGCTACCTGGGCACGATCCTGATCGTGCTCCTCGCCTGGGGCTACGACCCCGGCGACCGGGGCGTCGTCCTCGGCCTCGCGCTCAGCCTCGTGCTCGTCGCCGTGGCCGGGCTGATCCTGCCCCGCCGCGACGACATCACCACCCGCATGTCGACCACCCTGCTCGGCGTCGTCTACCTCGGCCTGCCGCTCGGCGCCCTCGTGCTCACCAGGGAGCTGCCGCACGGCGCCGCCGCCGTCGTGAACGTCCTGATCGGCGTCTGGGTCTTCGACACCGCCTCCTACGTCGGCGGGCGCCTCTGGGGCCGGACCCCCATCGCCCCCCGCACGTCGCCGAAGAAGACCGTCGAGGGCGCGGTGATCGGGCTCGCAGCGGGCACGCTCGCGGTCTGGATCGCCGGGCTCTACATGGACTGGATCAGCGGCTGGGAGTCCCTGATCCTCGGCCTGGCGATCTGCCCGGCGGCCTACCTCGGCGACCTCTTCGAGTCGATGCTCAAGCGCGACGCCGGCGCCAAGGACTCGGGGCGCCTGCTGCTCGCCCACGGCGGGGTGCTCGACCGCTTCGACGCCCTCCTGTTCGGCGCGGTCGCGGGCTACTTCCTGACCGTCTGGCTGGTCTACTGAGCTCCGAGGCTTCGGAGCTCTGATGCTTTCGGAGCTCTGATACTGCAGCTGAGACCGGGATTGCCCGGGCGCGCCGGCGAAAACGGCTCCGGCCTTCGGCCGGGGCGCGCCGTTTTCGCAGATGCGGCCCGACGCAGGGAGCGGGCCTCTTGCGGGCCCGCTCACGCGGCAAATGGCCCCTTGGCCGGGGCCATTTGCAGACCGGCGCACCGGCCTTCGGCCGGGGCGGGCGCCGGAAGAGTCAACACCACCGTGCCCGGGTCTCGTTTTCGCGCATCGGGGCTCACCCTTCGGCTACGGTGCCCCGCGTGAACATCGACCTGCTGGCCGAGCTGTGCGAGACCCCGGGCGCCCCCGGGCGGGAGGAGCGCATCCGCGAGGTCGCCCGCCGCGAGCTGGAGCCGATCGCCGACGAGGTCACGGTCGACCCGCTCGGGAGCTTGGTCGCCCGCCGCGCCGGGCGCGGCGGCCCGCGCCTGATGCTGTCGGCCCACATGGACGAGATCGGCTTCATGGTCAGCCACGTCGAGGACGCCGGCTACCTGCGGCTGCTGCCGCTGGGCGGCTTCGACCCCAAGACGC
>DATAGF010000170.1:0-7146 GCA_036257075.1 Miltoncostaeaceae bacterium | reverse complement strand
AGGTCGAGGTCGACGCCGGCCCGGGCGATCGTGCGGGTCAGGTCGGCCAGCACGCCGGGGCGGTCCTCGACATCGACCACCACGACCTCGCGCTCGCGGGTGACCGCGACGTGGGAGATCGCCAGCAGGTGCCTCGCGGCCTCGGCGTGGGGGACGAGGATGTGGAGCTCGGCGCGCTCGCCTCCCCCGATGCACGTCGCGGCGGCGATGTTCACCCCCGCGTCGCTGATCGCGGCCGCGACCTCGGCCAGCGCCCCGGGGGTGTTCTCGATGTCGATGACCAGGTCGACTGCCATGTCCCGCGCGGCGGCAGCCTACCGCCGCGCGGTGACCGGGCGCTGCGGCGCTGACGGCGGCGCGACCAGCTCGGCCGGGTGCGCGACCCGGATCGTCGAGCCGATCTCGGCCAGCCCGCCGGCGATCTGGATGGCGCAGCCGGGGTTGGCCACCGCGACGACCGGCGCGCCGGCGGCCGCGATCGCCGCGGCCTTCTGCCGCCGCAGCCGCCCGGCCAACTCGGGCTGGAGGACGCTGTAGAGGCCGGCGGCGCCGCAGCAGCGCCCCCCGTCGCCGAGGTCGACGCACTCGGCCCCGGCGCGCCGGAGCATGCCGCGGGGCTCGATGCGCTGGGCGTGGAGGTGATGGCAGGCGTCGTGGACGGCCACCCGGCCCAGGCGGCGGTCCGCCTCGGGCAGCTCCAGCTCGATCAGGTCGCGCACCTTGGCGGCCACCCGCTCGGCGCGCTGGGCCCACTCGGGGTCGTCGGCCAGCAGCTCGCCGTAGCTTCGGACGTGGGCGCTGCACCCCGAGGCGTTGACCACGGCGATCTCGCCCGCCTCGAGCTCGGGGATGCGGTCGCGCGCCATGCGCCGGGCGGCCTCGGGCTGGCCGTGGTGCATCGCGAGCGCCCCGCAGCACCCGCCGGGGGCGGTGCGGAGGGCGCGGTACCCGGCGGCCGCGACGGCGCGCATCGTCGCGCGCTGGACCGGGCGGAAGGCGACGTCCATGACGCAGCCGGCCAGGACCGTCGCCGTGGGGCCGGCGCCCAGCCGGGCCGGGATCGGGCGCAGCATCTCGAGCAGGCATGCCGGCGGGGTGGAGGCGCGCTGGGCGGGCGGCGCGAGCCGGTCGAGGCGCAGCGCTCGGGCGGCGGCGAGCAGCCAGCCGGCGCCGAGCACCAGCCGCCGGCGGGGCAGGACGCCCGCGAGGCCGGCCCGCTTGAGCCCCCGGGCCGCGACGGGCCGGGTGGGCTCGGCCTGGGCGCGCGCGGCCTCGACCATGCGGCCGAAGGGCACCCCGCTGGGGCAGGCGGCCTCGCAGGCCCGGCATGCGAGGCACTCGTCCATCATCGTCGTGAAGGAGGCGTCCACCTCGCCGTGGCCCTCCTCGACGGCCCGCATGGCCGCGATGCGGCCGCGCGGCGACGCCGTCTCGCGCCCGGTCAGGCGGAAGGTCGGGCAGTGCGGCAGACAGAGCCCGCAGGCCACGCACTTGACGATGTCGTCGGTGGCCGGCGCGATCCGCCCGGGGTCCCAGCGCGCGACCGTGCTCACGCCGTCCCCCGACGAGCGCCGGCCGCCGCCCAGAGCGGCCGAGTGCGAGGAGTCATGAGACCTCCCACAGGAGCTTATCGCGGTTGAGGATCCCCGCCGGGTCGAACGCGTCGCGCAGGCGGCGCATCAGCTCGAGCCCGGGCGGGGCCGGCCCCCAGGGATCGGCGCGCAGGTCGTCGGGGCCGTCGACCACCTGGGCGTGGCCCCCGAGCCCCAGCGCCACGGCGCGGGCGCGGGCCACGTCGTCGGCCGTCTCGACGGCCACCAAGCAGGTGCCGACGCCCATGCGCGCCTCGTAGACGAGTCCGCCCTCCTCGAGGCGGGCGGCGAGCTCGCCGAGGCGCGGCGGCGGGACGCCGGCCTCGAGCAGTCCTCGCCCCGCCGGCTCCGGGGGCGCGCCGGGCAGCGCCTCGAGGCCCTCCGGGGGACGGACGTCCTCCTCGGGGCCGATGAGCTCGACCGCGACGGCGCCCGGGGCCAGCAGCACCGAGGCCGGCCGCGCCGGCCCGGCGAGCGCCCGGGCCGCGACTCCGAGCCGGTCCGCGAGCGGCGCCTCCGCGCCGAACCACCCCGACGCGGCCGGGACCGGCCAGAGCTTCAGGGTCACCTGGACGATCACCCCGAGGGTGCCGAGCGACCCCACCGCGAGGCGCGGCAGGTCGTAGCCCGCCACCCCCTTGACGGTCCGCCCGCCCCCGGTCGCCAGGCGTCCGTCGCCGGTCGCGATCACCACCTCGAGCAGCGAGTCGCGCACCGCGCCCATGCGCAGCCGCCGGCGGCCGCTCGCGGCCGCGGCGAGCACGCCGCCGACCGTCGAGCCCTCGCGGATGTCGGCCTGCGGCCACGCCTGCCCCGCCGACGCCGCCAGCTCGGCGAGCACCGTCGCCGCGAGGCCCGACTCGACCGTCACGGTGAGGTCGGCCGGCTCGTGGGCGACCACCCGGCGCATCCCCCCGGTCCGCAGCAGACGGTCGGGCGGCGGCGCGGGCCGCCCGCGCCGCGAGCGCGTGCCGCCGCCGACGACGCCAACCGACGCCCGCGCCTCGGAGGCCTCCGCGAGCGCGGCGGCCGCCTCCTGCGGCGTCGCGGGGGAGAGCGCCTCGGTCACAGCCAGGTGCCCGGCGGCAGCGACCCGGCGTCGAGCACCAGCTCGCCGCAGCGGCTCCCGAGGGGGAGCACCTTCTCCGGGTTGAGGCGGCCGCCTGGGTCGAAGGCGTCGCGGGCGCGAGCCTGGGCGTCGAGGGAGACGGCGTCGAAGGTCAGCGGCATGAAGTCGCGCTTCTCCAGCCCGATGCCGTGCTCGCCCGACAGCACCCCGCCCACCGCGACGCACGCCTCGATGATGTCCTTGCCCGCGGCGTGCACGCGCTCCACCTGCTCGGCGTCGCGGCGGTCGAAGGCGATGAGGGGGTGCAGGTTGCCGTCGCCGGCGTGGAAGACGTTCATGACGATGAGGTCGCGGGCGGCGGCGATCCGCTCGATCTGCTCCAGCACCTCGACCAGACGCGTGCGCGGGACCACGCAGTCGTGGAGGTAGTAGTTGGGCGCCACCCTGGCGACGGCGCCGAAGGCGCTCTTGCGCGCCTTCCAGAAGAGCGCCCGCTCGCCCTCGTCCCGGGCGACGCGCACGCGGCCCGCCCCGTGGGCGTGGCCGACGCCCTCGACGACGGCCGTGTGGGCGGCCACCTCGGCCGGGGTCCCATCCACCTCGACGAGGAGGACGGCCGCCGCGTCGACCGGCAGGTCGGCGTGGACGAACTGCTCGACGGCCCGCGTCATCAGGCGGTCCATCATCTCCATCGCCGCCGGGATGACCCCGCCCGAGATGATCCCCCCGACCGCCTCCCCCGCCGCGCGGACCGAGGGGAAGTCGAGGAGCATCGTGCGCACCTCGGGCGGGTTGCGCATCAGGCGCACGGTGACCTCGGTGACGATCCCGAGGGTCCCCTCGCCGCCCACGACGAAGCCGCGCAGGTCGTAGCCCGGCGGGTCGGGCGCCGTGCCGCCGAGGCGCAGCACCTCGCCGTCGCCGAGCACGATCTCCATCCCCAGCACGTGCTGGGCCGTGACCCCCGAGGCGAGGCAGTGGGGCCCGCCGGCGTTGGTCGCGACGTTGCCGCCGATCGAGCACGCCTGCTGGCTGGAGGGGTCGGGCGCGTAATGGAGGCCCAGGTGGCGGACGGCGTTCGACAGGTCGAGGTTGAGGACTCCCGGCTCCACCCGGGCGCAGGGCACCTCGGGGTCGATCTCGAGCACGCGCGTCATCCGCGCCACGGAGACGACGAGCCCGCCGCGCAGCGGCACGGCCCCGCCGCAGAGGCCGGTGCCCGACCCGCGCGGGACCACCGCCAGGTCGAGCTCGGCGGCCAGGCGCACGCAGGCGACGACCTCCTCGGTCGTCTCCGGCAGCACGACCAGGCCGCAGTCACCCTCCGCGATGGAGCCGTCGCGCGCATAGAGGCGGCGCTCGAGCGGGTGGTCGATGACCCGCTCGCGGTCGAGGAGCGCCACGAAGCGGTCGGAGATCGAGGGCGCCCTGACCGTCGCCATCGGTCGACGCTAGCTGATCGGCGGGACCCCAGCCGGGTCGACGCGGGGACCGGCCTCGCCGGCCAGGACGGCCCCGGCGGCACGCTCGCCGGCCGCGATCGCCTCGATCACGGCCGACCCGGGCGCGAGGTGAACGCCCTCGATGCCGTCGAGCCAGACCGCCGGGGCGCGGACGGCGGGCACCTGCACGAGGTCCGGCACCGGATAGGCGCGCGGGATGCGCAGCACCTCGACCGGCCGGGCCGCCTCCGGGTCGGCGAGCCACCCCAGCGGGTCCGCGAGCGCGGCGGCGCAGGCGCGCGCCAGGGCCGCGTCCTGTAGGCCCCAGACCGGGTCGCGGTCCTCCGCCCGGCAGTAGCACTCCAGGCCGAGCACGGTGCGGCCGGCCGGCGCGAGGGCCGGGCTCCAGTTCACCGGCTCGAAGGCGCGCGCGAAGGGGACGGCCGGGTCGTCGACCTGGATCCAGGCCTCGGGGGTGAGCCGGCCCTCGGGCGTCTCGACGGCGAGGTAGGCGATGCACACGCCGCGCATGCGCACGCCGGCGAGGGCCTCCGGCGGCGCCGGCGGCTCGGCCAACCGGGCGGCCGCGCCGGCGGGCAGGGCGACGATCGCCTGGGGCGCGGCGAGCTCCTCGGGCCCTCCCGGCCCCTCGACGAGGGCCCCGGCCATCCGTCCGCCGGGCAGGCGGAGCGCCGCCAGGCGCGTCCGGAGCCGCAGGTCGGCGCCGGCCTCCTCGGCCGCGGCCGCCATCGCGTCCATCAGCTGGCCGATGCCGTGGGCGGGGAACACGAAGCCGCCCGGCGCCGCCTGGTCCTCGAGCAGCCGCCGCGCGCGCTCGCCGGGGATGCGCTCCAGCGGCACGCCGTCGATCTTCTCCAGGTACGGGCGCATGACGCGGTCGACGAAGCCGGGGCCAAACCGCGCCGCCAGCTCGCCGCAGGCGGAGCCGTCGCGCTCGCCCGGCGCCTCGGGGTCCTCCGGGCGCTGGTCGAGGTAGCGCCCGGGGACGATGCGGCCGTCGCGGACGCAGGCCACGGGCCGGTCGACCCGCCGCAGGTCGTCGCCGAGCAGCTCGCGCAGCCAGGCGAGCCTGGCGGCGTCGCGGACGAAGGGGATGTGGCCGCCCACGTCGTAGGCGAAGCCGGCTCGCCGCCGGGTGACGCAGAGGCCGCCGACCTCATCGCGGGCCTCGACGACGGCCACCTGCGCGCCCGCGCGGGCGAGCGCGAGCGCCGCGCCGAGGCCCGCGGGGCCGGCCCCGAGGACCAGGGCGTCGAGCGTGGTCACGCGCGGAAGCTCAGCGGCGCGGGCCCCGCTCGTCAACCGGCGCGGGACGTCCGTCACCCGCCGGTCCCGATGCCCTGGGCTATATTCGGCGCGGTGATGGGCCCGCCGTCATGACGCTCCGCGTCCTCGCACTCGTGCTGGCTGTCGCCCTCGCCGTCCCGGCGGCGGTGGCCCTCGCTCGCGCGGCCCTGGCGGGGCGCGACCGCGACGCCGCCCCGGCCCGCCGTCGCCTCGACGCGCTCTGGGTCGTCGTGCCGATCGCGATGCTCGCCGCGTTCCTGGTCCTGGCGGCGACCGCATGATCCCTCCTCGTCGTATCCGCGCTCTCTTCGGCGCGGCGACTCGTCGGGGGGCGGCGTGACGACCCGCACCCTCCCGGCCGCCGCCGCTGCGCGCCCGCTCGCCGTCGTCGGCGACTACGTGCGGCTCACCAAGCCGCGCATCATCTCGCTTCTGCTGGTGACCACGGCCGGCGCCATGTTCGTGGCCGCCGCCGGGGTCCCGGACGGGTGGCTTCTGTTCTGGACGATGGTGGGGGGCTACCTGGCCGCCGGCGGCGCCAACGCCATCAACCACTGCATCGACCGCGACATCGACGGCCGCATGTCCCGGACGACCGGCCGGCCGGTGGTCGCCGGGCGCGTCTCGCCCGGCCGCGCGCTGGCGTTCGGCATCGGGCTCGGGGCGCTGTCGGCGCTGGTGCTCGGCGTGTTCGCGAACTGGCTCGCGGCCGCCCTGGCCCTGCTCGGCCTGGCGCTCTACGTGGGCGTGTACACGCTGTGGCTCAAGCGCACGACCGTCCACAACATCGTCATCGGCGGCTCCGCCGGCGCGGTCCCGCCGCTCGTGGGCTGGGCCGCCGTCACGGGCGACCTCAGCCTGTCGGCATGGCTGCTCTTCGGGATCGTCTTCTACTGGACGCCGCCCCACTTCTGGGCCCTCGCCCTGATCCTGGAGCGCGACTACGCGGCGGCCGGCGTCCCGATGCTGCCGGTGGTGCGCGGCGAGGAGGAGACCAAGCGGCAGATCCTGCTCTGGAGCCTGGTGATGGTGGCCGTCTCGCTGCTCCCGGTCGCCTCTGGCGCCGCGGGCGCGATCTACTTCTGGTCGGCGCTCTCCCTCGGGGCCGTCTTCCTCGGGCTGGCGGCGCTGCTCCTCCGCGAGCCGGGCCTGCGCTGGGCCCGGGCGACGTTCCACTACTCGCTGCTCTACCTCGCCCTGATCTTCGTCGCGCTCGTGATCGACGCCGCGTAGGTCCTGTGGCGATGAGGCCCGACACCGCCGGGGCGGGGCGGGGGCCGGCGTTCCTCCTCTCGCCCCTCGGCATCGTCTTCACGACGGTGGTCATCGACCTCGTCGGCTTCGGGATGGTCCTGCCGATCCTGCCCCTCTGGGCCGAGACGTTCGACGCCTCGCCGACGCAGATCGGGCTGCTGACGGCGTCCTACGCGATCGCCCAGCTCCTCTTCGCCCCGGTCTGGGGGCGGCTCTCCGACCGCTACGGCCGCCGCCCGGTGATCCTGGCCTCGCTGGCGGGGAGCGCGGTCGCGGCGCTGCTGATCGGGGTCGCCGGGACCCTGGTGCTGCTGTTCGTCGCCCGCATCCTGCAGGGCGTGGCCGGGGCCTCCTACGCGGCCGCCCAGGCCTACGTGGCCGACGTGACCACCCGCCGCGAGCGGGCCCGCGGCATGGGCCTGATCGGGGCCGCGTTCGGGCTCGGCTTCATCCTCGGGCCGGCGTTCGGCGCCGCCTTCTC
>DATAGF010000165.1:0-10152 GCA_036257075.1 Miltoncostaeaceae bacterium | reverse complement strand
ACGACGCCGGCGAGGATCAGGTTCACCGGCCCGAGCGGCAGCAGGAGGGGGCCGACGACCATCGCGACGGCGATGCAGTGCAGGATCCCGAAGCGCACGTAATCGTCGTCGCCCAGGGCGATCCAGGTGACCAGCGTGACGAGCAGGGCCGCCGCGCCGACCTGGGCGGCGCGGCGCAGGTGGCGGCGGTAGAGGGGCCAGCCCGACAGGCCGCCGGCGCGGCCGCGGGCGTTCGAGATCGCCAGGCTCACGCCCACCACGAAGAGGAAGCTCGAGCCGCACGCCACCTGCAGCGCCTGCCAGCCGCCCGAGAAGGGGTCGATGCCGACGCTCGGCGCGAAGCGGTTCACGTCGTAGCCGACGTGGTAGACGATCATCATCGCGATCGCCGCGGTGCGGGCGGCGTCGACCTCCCAGAGGCGGGCTGGCCCTGCCGCGGCGCTCGTCAGGCGAGCGCGCCGTCGACCAGGGCGCGCAGCGGGCCGATCAAGGCCGACGGTGCCGCGATGCATCCGAGCGGGTCCTCCCCTGTCGCCGGCAGCTCCTCGACCACGCCGCCGGCCTCAGACACGATAAGCCGTCCCGCCGCCCAGTCCCAGGCGTTCAGGCCGCGCTCGAAGTACCCGTCGAGGCGGCCGCAGGCGACCCATGCGAGGTCGATCGCGGCCGAGCCGAAGCGGCGCAGGTCGCGCACCGCCGGCAGGATCGCCGGCAGCAGGGCCGCCTGGCGGGCGCGCCGCGCCGGGACGTAGCTGAAGCCGGTGCCGACCAGGGCCTCCTCGAGCGGGGCGCCGGGCCCCACGCGCAGGAGCCGCTCGCCCAGGCGCGCCCCCCCGCCCCGGACGGCGGTGAAGGTCTCGGCGCGCGAGGGGTCGTGCACGACGCCGACGAGCGGACCCCCGGCGTCGAGCGCCGCGACGCTCACGCTCCACTGGGGGATGCCCCAGAGGTAGTTGATGGTGCCGTCGAGCGGATCGACGAGCCAGCGCACCTCGCCCGAGCCCGGGGCGTCGGCGCCCTCCTCGCCGACGATGGCGTCGCCCGGCCGCTCCCTCGCGATCATCCCGACGATCAGGGACTCGGCGTCGCGGTCGGTGTCGCTCACGAGGTCGGTGCGGCTGCTCTTGGAGGCCACGCCGCTGGCCGGCCCCCCGGCGCGCTCGAGCAGCAGCGCGCCGGCCGCCCGGGCGGCCCGCGCCGCGAGCTCGAGGACCTCCGCGCTCACGCCGGCGGCGCGACGAGGTGCTCGGCGATCGCCCCCGCGACCTCGCCGGGCGCCTCGAGGTGGGGGAAGTGGCCGACCCCGGGGAGGGTCAGCAGGCGGGCGTCGGGGAGGGCGCGGGCCAGCCAGCGCGCGCCGGAGGGCGGGGTCACGCGATCGAGCGTACCCACGGCCACGAGCGCGGGCCCGCGGACCCGGCGCGCGTGCGGCCGGATGTCGAGCGCAAGCCCGCCGGCCGCCCAGTCGGCGATCGCCCGCACGTCGCCGGTCAGCAGCCTCGCGCTCGCCTCCTCGAGCAGGGCCGCCATGGCCGGGTCGGCCGCCAGGGCCGACGGGTCGCCGACCGTGCTGAGGAAGGCGTCGCGGCGGCGCTGCGGGCTCCTGCGGACGCGCGCGATCAGCAGCCGGGCGAGGGGCCGGCCGACGACCGGCAGCTGCAGCACGTCCGCGATCGTGCGAGGGGGGAGGCGCCGCGGCCGCGCCAGCACCCAGGGCGCCAGCAGCGCCAGGCCGGCGACCCGCTCGGTGCGCTCGGTCGCGGCGAGCATGGCCACCTGGGTGCCGAGCGAGTGGGCGACGATGCGCACCGGGGCGAGGTCGGCCATGAGCGGCTCGATCGCCCGCACCAGCCCCTCCGGCGTCGTCCGGGCGAGCCCCGGGCTGGCGCCGAAGCCGGGCAGGTCGACCGCGACGACGCGGAGGCCGGAGGCCGCGAGCGCGGCGGGCAGGCTCCCCCAGGCCTCCTTGAACCCGCTGAGGCCGTGGACGAGCAGCACGGCGGGGCCGGAGCCCGTCTCGAAGGTCGCCAGCCGGCCCATCCCGGCACGATACGCGGCGCCGTCCGTTACCCTGGCACCGTGACCGCGAAGCTCGAGCTCGTCGCGCCCCGGGGCTACTGCGCCGGCGTCGACCGCGCCATCGAGACCGTCGAGCGGGTGCTCGAGGAGCTCGGGCCGCCGGTCTACGTGCGCGGCGAGATCGTCCACAACACGCACGTCGTCTCCTCGCTCGCCGAGAAGGGCGCCGTCTTCGTGGACGACCCCCGCGAGGTGCCCGAGGGCCAGACGATCATCCTCTCGGCCCACGGCGTGTCGCCTGAGGTGCGACGCATCAGCGCCGAGCGGAGCCTGCGGGTGATCGACGCCACCTGTCCCCTGGTCGCGAAGGTGCACGCCGAGGTGCGCCGCTTCGCCGGCCGCGGGGCCACCGTGCTGCTGGTCGGGCACGCCGACCACGACGAGGTCATCGGCACGCGCGGCGAGGCGCCGGACGCGGTCATCCTCGTGGAGGACATCGCCGACGCCGAGACCGTCGAGGTCCCCGACCCCTCGAACGTCGCCCTCACCACCCAGACGACCCTCTCGCTCGACGACACCGCCGCCATCGTGGAGGTGCTCAAGCGCCGCTTCCCGGCCCTGACCGGCCCCAAGTCGAGCGACATCTGCTACGCGACCCAGAACCGACAGGACGCCGTGCGCTCCGTGGTCGCCGAGGGCGCGGACCTCGTGCTGGTCGTGGGCTCGCGCAACTCCTCGAACTCCATGCGGATGGTCGAGGTCGCGCGCGCCGCCGGGTCGGACGCCCACCTGATCGACAACGCCTCCGAGCTCGACCCGGCCTGGCTGGCCGACCGGACGCGGGTGGCGCTGACCGCCGGCGCCTCGGCCCCGGAGGTGCTGGTGCAGGAGGTCGCGACCACCCTGGTGGCCGCCGGCTACGTCCGCACCGGCGAGGAGGAGCCCTCGGCCGAGGGGGTCGTCTTCGCCCTGCCCCGCGAGGTCCGCCCGGGCCGCTAGGCCGTTGCAGGCCGCCGCCGCGATCTTGAGCCGCGGACGGCCGCGGGCCGCCTGATCCTCATGGCCACGACGCGCCAGTCGGCGCGGACGTCCTCGGGCCGCGCCGCCGCGCGCGCCCGCACGCGCTCGTAGAGCTCGTCGCCGATCCGCCGCCGCTCGGCGGGGTCGCGCCCCGGGTCCAGCGCCGCCAGGAGGGAGGGCTCGGTGAAGGCCCTCACGAAGCCGGTGACCGCGGCCGCGAAGGCCTCGCGGTCGCCGTCGCGCTCGAGCGCGGCGAGGAACCGGTCCGGAAGCTGCGACGCCTCCAGCTCCACGAGCTCCAGGGCGACGGCGCCCTCGCGGAAGGGCTCGGCGAACTCGTCGGGCGTGCGGTTCCAGGTCGGGACGGTCATGCGGGCGAGTTCGGCGGCGCTCAGCTCGCCGGCGTCGACCATGGCGCGGGCCTCCGCCGAGAGCGTGCCCAGGAGCGGCGCGGCTCCCGAGGAGCCGTCCGGAGCGGCCGCGCCGCCCACCACCACGAGCTCGCCGCCGGGGCGCAGCTCGCGCGCGCGGCACGAGAGGAACGCGAGCCAGTCCCGGCGGGCGCGCTCGCGGAAGGCCTCGGCGACCCCGCCGGTCGCGAACTCCGAGTAGACCGTGCCCGGCAGCGCGGCCGGCACCCCGCTTAGCCAGTGGACCGCGATCGCCGTCCAGCCGAGCGTGAGGTGGTCGTCCGGGAAGAGCCGCCCGTAGAAGGAGCGCCCGGCGACGTAGGGGTAGACGTCGCCGGCCTCGCGGAGGTACGAGCCCGGGTCGCCCTCGACGAGCGCGAACAGCGAGCCGAAGTCGTTGCCGGGCAAGGTCGGTATGGACGACGAGATCGGAGTCCCCGGCGACCGGCGCGCGGCCAGGCCCCGCACGGCGAGCGAGAGCGGCTCCAGCTCGTTGCGGCCCTGGGCGGCGCCCATGTCGGCCACCACGAGCGGCGCGCCGGGCGGCGGCAGGGCGGCCTCGGCCGCGGCGCGCTCCAGCATGGGCAGGGCTGGGGCGGCGGAACCCCGCTGGGGGTCGGAGTGGGCTGCGTAGTAGCCGCCCCCCTCCATGACGCCCCGGTCGTTCCGGTCAGGCACGCTCAGCCCTGCGGCGCCGCCAGGACCGCCGGGGCGTCGATGACCGTGCCCGCCGGGAGGCGCCGCGCGAGCTCCTCGGCGTCGAGCGCGTAGCGGGGGTCGATCTCGAGGTCGACGGGCTCGCCGCCGGCGTCGCGCGGCGGCCGTGCGCCGGCGGCCTCCAGCCAGCGGGCGTGGAGCCGGTTCAGGTCGCGCCGCGCCGTCGCCGGCGAGTCGGCGCCGTCGGCGTTCTTGATCGGCGAGAAGGTGTCCTCGCGGCGCGCCTCGACCGTCACCGACCGGCGCGCGCTCGGAAGCGCGTCGAAGAGGAAGGTCTCGAACTTGACCGCGTTCGGCTCGTCCGGGTCCACGGGCCGCCCGTCGGCGTCGACGTGCGGCACGCGCTTGAGGGCGCGGTGGTAGGGCAGCCGCAGCCCGCCCTCCGTCAGCTCCCTCACGAACGCGACCTCGATGCAGTGGACCGCGATCGAGCCCGCCCAGTAGGCAAGCTCCCCGTCGGCGTCGCGCTGCGCGGCCAGCTCGTCCGGGACGTCGCTGTACTCGACCACGCCCGTGCGCCCGCCGACCCGCGCGATGACCCCCATCCTCTCCTCGGGCGCGAGCTTGCGGACCGCCATCGACGACATGTCGGCCTCCGCCCGCACGTGGTGGCCGATCACGTCCGGACGACAGACCGGCAGCAGCGGGTTGTCGACCTGGAAGGTGAAGATCGTCGTCGCCCCGGCGGCCTCCATCTCGTCGAGGGCGCCGGAGGCGCGGAGCGCAGAGAGCAGGCCGCCGTGCCCGTCCGGCGACAGGGACAGGCGGTCGGGCGCGTCGAGCAGGATCGCCCCGCTCTCGCGGTCGACCGCGGGGAGCGTCCCCTGGACGACGAAGCGCACCGAGGCGGGGTCGAGCCCGAAGTGGCCGTGCTCGGCGAAGAAGGCCCGCGTCTCGCCGTCGTTCTGCGGCGAGGTGAGGATGTACCACGGAATCGTCGCCCCGTAGCGCTCCCGCACCGCGGCGATCTTGGCGGCGTGGTGGGCGAAGAGCGTCGTCCGGGTGATGGGCGCGAAGGGGAAGGCGCCCTTGGGGCCGTCGAAGCCGAGTCGGGTGCCCTGCCCGCCGGCCAGGAGGACGGCCGCGACGCGCCCGTTCCTCAAGGCGTCCGCACCCGCGGCGGCCGCCTCGCGCGCCCGCTCCCTGTCGGCCTCGGTGCGGGGGATGGGGATCACGTCCTCCGGGGCGAGGGGCTCGATCCGGCCCAGCTGGGGAGGGGCGCCCTCCTCCACCAGGTCGCCGACGAGGTTGCCGACCAGGTCGAGGTCGAGCGCCTCGACCTGGTCGCGCAGCCGCGCCTCCTCCGCCCCGGTCAACCGGGCCAGGGTGGCCGCCAGGCGCTGCTGGCCGACCGCGGCGAGGCGCTCGTCGAGGCTCACGCCGCCGGCTGCAGGGCCACCTTCACGACCCCGTCGACGCGGTCCGCCATGAGCCGGTAGCCCTCGGCGGCGTCGCCGAGGGGCAGCCGGTGCGAGAGCATCGGAGCCGGGTCGATCTCGCCGCGCTCGACGAGGTCCAGCAGCTCGGGGAAGTAGCGCTTGCCCGGCACGAGGCCGCCGGTCACCGAGATGTTGCGCAGGTACTGGTCGCGCCAGTTGAGGCTGGGCGTCGTGCCCATGAAGTGGTCCATGCCCAGGCAGGCGATCGTGCCGCCGGGCCGCACGCCTCTGTGGGCCGTCGCCATGGAATTGGGACTCGAGATCGAGTCGACCACCACGTGGGCGCCCTCGCCGTCGGTGTGCTCGAGCACCGCCTCCCTGATCTCCTCGTCGTCGCGGGAGTCGATGACGAGCGTGGCTCCGAGAAGCGTCGCCGTGCCGAGGCGGTCCGCGTGGTGGCCGAGGCAGATGATGCGCTCGGCGCCCTTGGCCCGTGCGCCGTGGACGGCGGCGAGGCCGATGGAGCCGTCGCCGACGACCACGACCGACTGGCCGGGGGCCGTCCCGGCCGAGGTGAGGCCGTGCCAGCCGGTGGACATGGGATCGACCAGCGGCAGCAGGGTGGGCTCTCGTCCCGCCTCGGCGAGGGACTCGGGCGTCGCATGCAAGGTGGTGTCCGCGAGCGGGACGCGCACGAACTCGGACTGCCCGCCCTCCACCGCGCCTCCGTGCCGCCAGACGCGGGGGGCCCAGCCGAACAGCGACCACCGGACGCAGGACGACTCGAGCCCCTCGCGGCACCACGTGCACTCGCCACAGACGACCATCGTCGAGGCCAGGACGCGGTCGCCGGGTCGCACCGTCCGGACCTCGGTCCCAACCTCCTCGACCGTCCCGATGAACTCGTGCCCCAGGCGCGAGCCGGGCGGGAAGCCGAACGCCTCGCCCGCCTTGAAGACGTGCAGGTCGGACCCGCAGATGCCGGCCATCGTCACGCGCACGATCGCGTCGGTCGGCCGCTCGATCGCCGGGTCGTCGACCTCCTCGACCCTGACGTCGCGCTCGCCCTGGAACGTCAGCCCCCTCATCCACTCCCCCTCGGCTCGGACCGCGCGAGGATACCGGCGCCGGGCCGGGCCGGGCCCCCGGAGTAGCATGCGCGGGGCCATGGCCGAGGCCCCTCACGCCGCGCTCGCCGACCGCTTCCGGGCGGAACCGGGCAGGGCGCGGGTCGCCATCCGCGTGACCACCGAGCTCGAGGAGGGCATGGCCTGCGAGGCGATCGTGCGCGGCCACACCGTCGCGAGCGACGAGCCGCGCTCGGTCGGCGGGTCGGACACGGCCCAAAGCCCGGTGGAGCTGTTCCTGAGCAGCTTCGCGACCTGCCAGGCCATCACGTACAAGCTCTGGGCGGCCGAGCTCGGCATCGCGCTGGACCGGGTCGAGGTGGAGGTCGTCGGCGACATCGACCTGCGCGGCTTTCTCGGGGTCGACGGCATCGAGAAGGCCGGCTACGACGGCGTGAAGGTGCGGATCGCCCTGAGGGGTCCGGAGAGCGCGGAGCGGTACCAGGAGCTGGCGGAGGCGGTCGACCGCCACTGCCCGGTCCTCGACGCCCTGGTCCGGCCGATCCCCGTGGAGCGGGAGCTGGTCGAGGAGCTCTAGACGATCCCGGCGCGCGCGAAGGCGGCCCGCGGCTCCATCACCAGGCCGACGAAGAAGGGCCCGAACTCCGCGTAGCGGGAGCTCACCTCGTCGAAGCGCATCTCGTAGACGATCTCCTTGATCGCCGCGGGGTCGTCGGCAAGCAGGGTGACGCCCCACTCCCAGTCGTCGAGCCCCGTCGCGCCGGTGATCAGCTGGAGGATGCGCCCGGCGTAGCGGCGGCCCACCTGCGCGTGCCCGCCCATCAGGCGCTTGCGCTCCTCGAAGGAGAGCTCGTACCAGTTGGCGCCCTCGTCGCGGCGCTTGGACATGGGGTAGAAGGCGATCATCGCCCGCCGCGGCAGGCGCGGGTGCAGGCGGGCCTCGTGGTAGGCCGCCATCCGGTCGCGCCACTCGGCGAGGCGCGCCTCGACGTCGGCCGCGCCCTCGGCGTGGAGGCGGGCCCGCTCGTCCTCCTCGGTGCTCGTGTACTCGCTCAGCTCGGTGAGGGAGACGAAGGAGTAGGCCGGCTCGAAGGGCCCGGCGAGGACGCGCTTGACGACGCCGTCGAGCGCGTCGAGGTCCGGGCCGAGGAGCATCAGCCCCACGTCGGCGCGGCCCCCCAGCACCGAGAATGCGACCGCCTGCTGCGGGTCGACGGCGGCGAAGGCCTCGAGGGCCTCCAGCGCATCCCGGGCCCCCGGCGCGCCGGGGGCGGCGCGCAGCATGAGATGCACCACGCCCCAGCCGGCCGACGGCCGGACCGGGCCTCCCTCGCCCGCCGGGCTAGCGGCGGGCGAAGCGGTAGAGCGAGCCGTTGGCGATGACATAGACCTCACCCGCGGACCCCTCGCCGAAGGATGTGACGTTCCCGAGCTTGACCCCGAGCCGGCCGGTGTCCTCGCGGACGCCGCCCGGGCTCGGCCCGGCGCGCATCGTCCAGAGGCGGCCGCTGCAGTAGTCGGCGTAGACGTAGCGGCCGCGCAGGGCGGGCACCCGCGTCCCGCGGTACACGTAGCCGCCGGTCACGGAGCAGCCGGCCGAGTGCGAGTACTGCGCCACCGGCGGCACGTGCGGCCCGCCGCGGAGCGAGCCGCCGAAGGAGGAGCGGCCCTCGTAGGCGTTCCAGCCGAAGTTGGCGCCCGCGCCGGTGTCCTTCGCGCGGAAGTCGATCTCCTCGATCGAGCCCTGGCCGACGTCCCCGATCCAGAGGTCGCCGCGCTGCCGGTCGAAGGAGTAGCGCCACGGGTTGCGCAGACCGTAGGCGTAGATCTCGGGCCGCCCGCCGCCGGAGCGGTACGGGTTGCCGGCCGGGATGCCGTAGAGGCGGCCGCTGCTCCGCGAGTTCACATCGATGCGCAGGAGCTTGCCGAGCAGGGTGTCGGTGCGCTGCCCGTTGCCTTCGGGATCGCCGCCGCTGCCGCCGTCGCCGGTGCCGATGTAGAGGTACCCGTCTGGGCCGAAGGCCAGGTGGCCGCCGTTGTGGTTCGAGTAGGGGTCGTCCATCGTGATCAGGCCGCGGGCGCTCCCCGGGTCGGCGCGGTTCGGGCCGGCGCGGCGGTACTCGACGACCCGTTCATCGCCGTTGCGGGCGGTGTAGTAGACGAAGAAACGCCCGTTGCGGGCGTAGCGCGGGTGGAACGCCAGCCCGAGCAGTCCCTGCTCCCCGCCCGCGGTGACCAGGCCGGAGATGTTGAGGAAGGTCCCCCGCACCCGGCCTCGCTCGAGGATGCGGATGCGCCCGCTCTGCTGCACGACGTAGAGCTGGCCGGGCTGGCCGGGCGCGGCGGTCACGAAGAGGGCGTCGTCGAGGTTGCCCGACACCTTCGCCAGCCGGAAGCCGCCGGCCTGTTCCTCCCGCGGCGCCGTCGCCGTCCCGGCCTCGCCCGCGTCGCCCTGGCCGGAGCCGCAGCCGACGACGGCGATCGCGACGGCGGTGAGGGCGATCGCGGCGATGATGCGGCCGGCGCGCACGAGCGCCAGGCTAGCGCAGACCCCGCTCCGCGAGCGGCGACCGGGGTATGTCCGCGGGAGCCCGGGGGCTCAGGCCGCGGTGACCGGCTCGATTGCCGGCTGGACCGCGCGGCTCACCGTCACGGGGAGAAGGCGCACGAAGGCGTTGAGCTCCGCCGCGGGCGCTCCGTCGGCGATGCCGCGCACGAGCCGCTCGAGGACGGCCTCCTCGCGTGGGCCGAGCTCGCCGGCGACCGGAGTCAGGGCGTCCGTGAGCCGCTGCGCGACGTCGGCGTCGAGCAGCTTGAAGGACTCCAGGAGCTGGGCGGGGATCTCAGGCATGACGCGCATTATCGCACAGACCGCGGACACCGTGCCGTTTCAGACCGGCCTCGGAACGGCAGGGGAACGCCGCCCCGCCATGAAGGACTCGCCACCCGGACGGGAGGCTGCGATGGGCTGGTGGACGGCGGGTCTGGCGCTCTCCGCGCTGCTGGCGTGGGCCGCGTGGGACGCGGGCCGCCCCGGGCGCGCGACGGCCCCCGCCCTCCTGGCGATGCGCGCCGTCGGCGGCCTCTGCCTGATGGCCCTCGCCGCCCTGGCGCTCCAGGCCGAGGCGGCGCTCGGCGCGCTCGTGGCGGCCGCCGGCGCGGGCGGGCTGCTCGTCGGGCTCCTCGGGCGCATCCGCCAGCCGGCCGAGACCACGAGGGCGCCCGCGCTGCGTGCCGTCGAGGCGCCGCCGGAGGCCGAGGGGCGCGACGGCGAGGAGCGGCGGGCGGCCTAGGTGCCAGGCGCCTAGGCCGCGGCGCCCCGCCCGCCCGGGCGCGGCCGCAGCACCCAGCGCTGGAGCCGGTCGAGGACCGGCTGGTGGCGCAGCGAGGGCAGCGTCCAGCCGATCCGGCCGCCGGCCTCCAGTGCCGCCCGCAGGCCCGCGATGGCCTCGTCGAGCCCGGTCCCGGCGCTCGGCAGGCCCCACCTCCTCCATCGGGGCGAAGATCTCGCGCCGCAGG
>DATAGF010000151.1:0-4032 GCA_036257075.1 Miltoncostaeaceae bacterium | reverse complement strand
TCCGGCTGGGCGCCGGCGAGGGCGATGGTCATCTCCTGGTGGGTGGCGCCGCGGTAGTCGGTCTCGTCGCCCAGCACGCTCCACCCGAGGTGGCTGAAGAAGGGCACGTTGCGGGCCTGGATGAGCGCGATCATGCGCGAGCCGCCGCGCTCCCCCGCGGTCGCGACCGCGAAGCGGACGAGCGGTGCGCCGATCAGGAGGCGCCGCCCCTCGGGGAGGACGGCGAGGCGGTCGCCCTTCCAGAGCCCGGCCTCGTCGAGCGGGTAGAGGCGCACCGCCCCGAGCACGCGCCCGCCGGCACGGGCGACCACCTTCACCGCGCCCTCGTCCCAGCCGTCGCGATCGTCGACGGCGAAGATCCCCTGCTCGCGGACGAAGACCTCGTGGCGCACGCGGTGGTGCTCGGCCACGTCCTCGTCGGTCACCGCCACCCGGACGTCCAGCGCCCTCACGGCGCGGCGCTCCCCCCGGGCGCGACGGGCACGCCGTCCAGGCCGCCGCCGAAGGCGCGCTCGAAGGTGCTCAGGGCCGAGCAGGCCTGGCAGCGAACGCAGCCCGCGCGCGCGTCCTGGCTCATCATCCCCGCCTCCGCCAGCAGCGGGGCGACGCGCTCGTAGACCTCGCGCACGTACTCGGCCGAGGGCGGGACGCCGTCGGCCACGATGCTCCCCGGCGCCGGCCGCAGCGGCACCACGAACGGGTACACGCCCCGCTCGATGGCGGCCCTGCAGCCCTCCATCACGGACTCCGGGCCCTCGCCGAGGCCGAGGATGAAGTAGGTCGAGACCTGCCCGCGGCCGAAGGCCTCGACCGCCGCCTCCCACGCCGCGAGGTAGTGGTCGCGGCCCTGGGCGCGCTTTCCGGGCGCGACCCGCGCGAGCACCTCCTCGTCCCAGACCTCCAGGTGCAGCCCGAGCGCCTCGACGCCGCTCGCCTTCAGCGCGCCGAACCAGGAGAAGTCGGCCGGCGGCTCGATCTGGACCTGGACCGGCAGGCCGCTGGCCTCGCGGATCGCCTCGGCGCAGCGGGCCATGTATGCGGCGCCGCGGTCGTCCCGGTTCGGGGTGCCGGTCGTGAGCGTCACGTCCTTGGCGCCGTCGAGCCGGGCGGCGGCCTCGGCGACCTCGGCGAGCAGCGCCGGCGTCTTCACCGGCACGGTGCGGCCGTTCTGGAGGCTGGTGCCGATGGCGCAGAAGTGGCATTGCTCGTGCGTGCCCCAGTAGACGCAGCGCTGGAAGACCGTCGAGGCCAGGCTGTCGAGGTGCATGAGGGCGATCTTCCAGTAGGGCACGCCGTCGGCGGTCTCGAGGTCGTAGATCCTCGGCCGCGGGTGAAGCCGGACCGGGCCGACCTCGACCCCGTCGCGCAACAGCGTCCCCGCCCGGCCCGAGCGCGCCAGCACCAGCTCGTAGGGCGACGAGGCGACGTAGTCGCCGTGCACCGGCACGGTCAGGGGGGCCCCGTCGAGCCAGATGAAGCCGGCGTCCGAGGGGCCCGCGCCGCCGGCCCGGGTGGCGCCGGGGCCCTCGTCGCGCTGCGAGGTGCGCACGCCGAGCGACTGGAGCTCGACGGCGAGCGTCTGGAGGTCGGGGACCTCCCGGCGAGGGCCGGCCGCCGCGAGAGCGGCCGAGCCCGAGGAGGGTGCGTGGGGTCCGCTCACCAGTGCTTCTCGTGGAGCTTCGCGAAGTTCTCCACGAGCACCATCCGCTTGAGCTCCTCGGAGACGGGCGCGCCCTCGATCTTCCAGTACTCGCCCATGAAGTCCGACCAGGGCTCGTCGGAGCCGAAGAGCACGCGGTCGCCGCCGATGCCCTGCTTCTCGATCTCCACGAGGAGCCAGCGGGCGCCGAAGCCGATGGCCCACGAGGTGTCGGTGTAGACCTTGTAGCCGTCCCGCACCCACTGAAGGAACTTCGGCACCAGCTTGATGTGTCCGCTGACGCCGCCGCCGAAGTGGACCAGGTGGATCTTGCAGCGCTTCCCGTAGGCCTCGACCATCGGGATGAAGTTGTTGATGTCGCTGTTGCCGCCGGCCGACGTGTGGAAGTGGAAGACGTAGTCGTGCTTCTCCGCCGCGTCGAAGCACATGTCGGCGAGCTCCTTCGTCTCCTCGTCCCACTCCTCCGGGTTGGGGTTGCCGCCGAGGAGGAAGGTGGTCTTCAGCCCGACGATCCCGGCCTCGCCGCAGTGCTTGAGCGCCTCGACCGTGTGCTCGCGGTCGCGGGGCAGGAACGACACCCAGAGCAGCCCGCGGATGCGGTCGGTGGAGGTGGCCGCCTCCATGACGACCGGGTTGAGCGAGAAGGGCTGCTCGGGCTTGGGGATGCCGTAGTTCGACATCACCAGGCTCCGCTCGATCCCGTACCGGTCCATGAACCCGAGGAAGTCCTTCGTGCGCGGGAAGTCGTAGACGATGGGCTTCACGGGGTAGTCGATCCCGTAGAAGGGCCACGCCTCGATCTCGCCGATGTGGCTGTGGCCGTCGATCACGTTGCGCTTCACGCCGTCGGGCAGTGGCACGCGGCCTCCCTCGTCAGGTCGTCAGGATGGCGCGCCGCAGCTCCGCCGCGGCCGCGCGCCACTCGTGGGGGTCGGTGAACTCGCGCCGCGGCGCGATCGGGTCCTCGCCGGCCGCCTCGCCGGTCTCGGGGTCGAGCTCGAGCCCCTCGAGGGCGAAGCGGGGGGTCATCGTCTCGGGGTCCATCGTCGTGGAGACCGCCACCGCCCGGCCGTTCGCGAGCGACATCTCGACGCGGCGGTAGGGCGGCCAGAGCTCCCGCTGGCCCTCGCTCCAGATGGTCACGGTGGGCTCGCCGGCGGCCTTGGCGCGCCGGATGGCGGTCTCGGTCCGCTCGGTGGCCGCCCGCTGGCCCAGCTCGCGCGATCGCACCTGGTAGGCGGCGTCGCGCACCAGGTCCCGGTCGACCTCGGGCGGGATCTCCGCGAGGTCCACGCCCGCCTCGGCGAGCTCGGCGTCGCGCGCGGCCGTCCGGTAGGTGACGACCAGGGCGTCGACGTCGGGGACCGACTGCAGGTGGTCGACGAGCGAGCGCACGATGCCGATGACGGCCTCGTAGAGGTCCGGGCGGACCGTGGCGACCGGGTAGAGGCGCTCCTCGCCCAGCCGCCAGCGGCGCTCGAGCTCCTCGCGCTCGCTCACCGTGGTGTCGTCGCGGCGCTCCCTAGACCGTCCAGGTGTTGAGCTGGAAGGCCTTGTTCCGCCACGCCGTCAGCGCCGAGTCCAGCACGTCGAGCGGATTGAAGGGGGTGACGCCCGGGATCAGGTCGTCCTCGCGGAAGCCGTAGAGCGCGCCCATCGCGAAGCGGCAGGCGTAGACGGTGGCCCCCTCGGAGAGGAGCGTCTTGATCTGGTTGTTGATCGCCATGTGGCCGGGGAAGGCCTCCTGGCCGACGGCCGGGTACCCGCGGGTGCCCGAGGCCATCAGGACGCCGGGGCCGTACAGCACCAGGCTCACCTTGAAGCCCTTGCGGCCCAGCCGCGTCGCCGTGAGGAGGTTGACGAGTCCCACGGAGCCCTCGTAGGGCACCGTGTGCATGAAGATCCATGCCTCCTCGCCGGGCTCGGCCTTGATGTCGGGGAAGACCTTCTCCGAGACGTCGTAGAGCTCCTGGCCGGCCTCCGGCTTCATACCCTCGATCTTCGCCACGCTGGTCCTCCCGGCGATCGGTGGTGGGGGCGCTCGTGGACCGGCACGGCGTTCGCCGTGCACCCACGGCGTATTGAGGAAGATAGGATCCTGCATCCCGGGTGGGCCCGGCGCAACCTCCGAGCAGCACAAACGTTGCCCGGGACACCGTCTGAGGGAGGTGGCGCGGGGTTGGCCGAGACCGTGGTGCTTGCGATCGGGGGCAACGCCCTCGCGCCGGCCGGGCTGGGGGACTTCGCCGGCCAGGAGGAGCGGGCCCGCCACGTGGCCGACGCGGCCGTCGCCCTGCTCGACGCCGACCGCCGCCTGCTGATGGTCCACGGCAACGGCCCCCAGGTCGGGGCGCTCGCCATGGCGCAGGAGG
>DATAGF010000136.1:0-5253 GCA_036257075.1 Miltoncostaeaceae bacterium | reverse complement strand
TGACGGGATCGCCCCGGCGGCGGAAGCCGGCGTAGGCCCGCTCGTCGAGCCGGACGGTCTCGTCGGTCTCGCCGAGCCACAGCAGGGCCTCGCCGAGGCCGAACATCGCCTCCGGGGACTCCTCCCGCGCCAGCGCGGCCGAGAAGGCCTCCCGGGCCGCCTCCCACCCGCCGGCCTCGAGCGCCTCCTGGCCCGTCTCGAGCAGGGGCCCCACCTCGTCGCGCACGCGGCGATCGTACGTCGCCAGCTGTACGGATGGCGATTGTGCGGGGCGCGGGGGACGGGTAGAACGCGCCGATGTCGCGCCTGTCAGTGGTGGGGTCGCTGCCCGTGCCGGTCTCGCCGGAGCAGGCCTGGGCCTCGTGGTCGCGGGTCGAGGACTGGCCGCGCTGGGACTGGATCGGCTCGGCGAGCGCCCGCTGGCTGGAGGGCGAGCCCTGGGCGCCGGGGTCGCGCCTGCGGGTGGGGCACCGCCCCTTCGCCTTCGACTGCCTGGTGATGGAGTCGCGCCCGCCCGAGACCGTGACCTGGGCCAGCCGCGGCGCCGGCCTCGACACCATGCACACCTGGCGCTTCCTCCCGCATCCCGGCGGGTGCCTGGTGGAGATGTCGGAGGAGTTCGACGGCCGCGGCGCGCGGCTGATCCGGCCGCTGGTGCGCTGGTTCTGGGGCCACCAGCTGCGCGCCTTCCGACGCCACGTGGCCGGCTGACGGCCGGTGAGCTCCCGCGCGGCCCGCCGGGCGGCCCTCGCCGCCGCCCTGACCGCCCTGGTCGCGGCATGCCCCGCGCGCGGCGCCGAGGGGGCCGACCTGATCGCGACCTTCGACCGGATCCGGGTCGAGAACGGCTTCCCCGGCGGCCTCGTCGAGGTGCCCGAGTGGTCGGCTTCGTGCGCGCTCCACAACCGCTACCGCGCCCTGACCGGCCGCATCGGCCACTTCGAGGAGCCGGGGCAGCCGGGCTACACGCCCGAGGGAGACGAGGCCGCCCGCACGAGCGTCCTGTCCCCGGCGCCGGCCGCGCCGGGGGAGATCCCCTTCCTCCAGGCGCCCTACCACCTGGCCGCGCTGCTCATGCCCCAGCTCTCGCACACGGGCGCGGCCTGGAACGACGGAAGCGTCTGCATCCGCGCCGTCCGCGGCACGTGGCGCCGCTCGGCGCCGGACGACCGCCTGCTCGTCTACCCCGGCGACGGCCGGACGGGCGTCGCCCCGGTCGAGGTGGCGCGCGAGCTGCCCTCGACGCCCGGCCAGGAGGTCGGGATCGCGCAGGGGACGCCCACCGGGCCGAGCCTCCTGCTCCTCCCCGACGGCCCTTGGGCGGCGTCCAGCCTCGGCGGCATGGGCTCCGACGGAGTGTGGAGCTTCGGCGGCCGGCGGGTGGAGGTGACGCGCGCACGGCTCGAGGGCCCCGGCGGCGAGGTTGGCACGCTCGTCGTCGACGGGCGGTCTCCGATCGCGCGCTCGCTCGTCCCCACGGCCGGGATCCTGATCCCGGCCGCGCCCCTGGAACCCGGGGCGTCCTACCGCGCCACCGCGACGCTGGCGACGCGGCCGGCCGGCCCGTTCGACGCCCGCCCGCCCGCCGAGCTCACGCGCACCTGGTGGTTCGCCACGGCCCACGGCTCGCGCGCGCCGGCGGTGACCCGGCTGGCGATCTCGCTCGACCGGCCCGCCCGCCCGGGAGGCCGGGGCGCCCTGGCGGTCCGGGTGCGCGTGGACGGGGTCTCCGCGGGCGCACGGCCGGTGGTGACGGCCGCCGGGAGGGCGCTCCGGCTCAACGACCGGCCCGGCGCCGTGCTGTCCCGGCGGGTCGTCCTGACCCGCGGGCGCCACGCGGTCTGCGCCGCCACCGACGGGGGGTCGGCCGGCGCCGCCCCGGCCCGGATCTGCGACCAGGTGGAGGTCGGCGCCCGCCCGATGACCGGCCTGCGCCGGGCCGGGCCCCGGCTGCTGGAGGCGCGGCTCGACCCGCGGGCCGGGGCGCTGGAGGGAGTGCTCGTGCGCGAGGCGGCCGGGGCGGTCTGCGGGCCGCGCAGGTGCACGACGGCGTGGCGCGCGACCTCGAGGCGGGCGCTCACCCTCCGCCCGCCGGTTGCCGGGCTCGCCGCGACGCCGGGCCGGCCTGGCGTGCGCTGGCGGCTCGCCGCCCGCCCCGCTGCCGACGGCCTGGTGGCCTGGCGCGCCGTCTCGATGGCCGTCCGCTAGCGGACGCGGCCGTCCCGGCGGTCAGGCGCCCAGCTCGGCCAGCCGCCCCTCGAGGAAGCGGCGCTCGGCGTCGTCGTGGGTCAGCGCGAGCGCCCGGCGGTAGGCCTCGCGGGCCTCGCCTGCCCGGCCCAGCCGCCGCAGCAGGTCGCCGCGCGTGGAGTGCAGGTAGCGGTAGTCGTCGAGGGGGAGCCGGCCGACGATGGCCAGCCCCGCCTCCGGCCCCTCGGTCTCCGCGACGGCGACGGCGCGGTTGAGCTCGACGACCGGCGAGCCGGTGAGGCGTGCGAGCTCGCCGTAGAGGGCGACGATCTGGGGCCAGTCCGGCGGGTCGTCGACGTGGAGGGAGGCGATCGCCGCCTGCACGACGTAGGGGCCCCGGCCGCGCTGGGCCAGGGCCCGCTCGAGCGACGCTCGGCCCTCGGCGATCTGGGCCGCGTCCCAGAGCGAGCGGTCCTGGTCGGCGATCAGCACCAGCTCGCCGCCGCTGAAGCGCGCCGCGCGGCGGGCGTCGTGGAGCAGCATGAGCGCCATCAGGCCGTGCACCTCGGGCTCGTCGGGCATCAGCTCCGCCAGGGCCCGGCCGAGGCGGATGGCCTCCCCGGCCAGGTCGCCGCGGCCGGCGTAGCCCTCGTTGAAGATCAGGTAGACGACCGCGAGCACGGCGCCCAGGCGGTCGGGGAGCAGATGGTCCGGTGGCACCCGGAAGGGGATGCCGGCCGCCCTGATCTTGCGCTTGGCCCGGACGAGCCGCTGAGCCATGGTCGCCTCGGGCACCAGGAAGGCGCGCGCGATCTCGGCGGTCGTCAGCCCGCCGAGGGTCCGCAGCGTCAGCGCCACCTGGGCGTCGACGGCGAGCGCCGGGTGGCAGCAGGTGAAGACGAGCTCGAGCCGCTCGTCGGGGAAGCCCTCGTCGTCCATCTCGTCCTCTGCGGCCTCGGGCACCTCGAGCAGACGGGTCTTCGCGGCCAGGGTGCGGTCGCGGCGGATGCGGTTCAGCGCCCGGTTGCGGCCCGTCGTCACCAGCCAGGCCCCCGGGTTGGCCGGGACGCCGTCGCGCGGCCAGCGCTCCGCGGCGATCGCGAAGGCCTCCTGAGCGGCCTCCTCGGCGAGGTCGAAGTCGCCGAGGAAGCCGATCAGGGCCGCGAGCACGCGCCCCCACTGGTCGCGGAACGCCTGCTCGAGGGGCGTCACCACTCCTCGATCGGGCGCACCTCGACGGCGCCGCCGAGGCGGGCGGCCGGGATGCGGGCGGCCAGCTCGATCGCCGCGTCCAGGTCGTCGGCCTCGAAGATCAGGTAGCCGCCGAGCGCCTCCTTGGTCTCGACGAAGGGCCCGTCGGTGACGAGCGTCGTGCCGTCCTGCACCCGCACGGTGGTGGCCGTCTCGGGCGGCTGGAGGCCGTAGCCGGGCGTCACGCCGGCGGTCTCGTTGACCGCCTGGTAGTCGGCGTAGACGGCCCGCTGCTCCTCCTCCGACAGCGTGGCCCAGTCCTCGGGCGAGCGCGGCGTCGGGGCGGTGCCCTGGTGGATCAGCAGGATGTACCTCATGACGTCCTCCGGTGTCGTGGTCCGCCCCTGAGACAAACGGCGCCGCGCGAATTCGACAGGTGGTGCCGGATGCGCTCCCAATCGTGCCGCGTCAGGCGCACGCGAGGGAGCCGATAGGCTCCGGCGGGCAGCGGCCCGGCGGGGGAGGCCCTCACGTGGCGATCGAGACGGCGGCCACGCTCCTGGAGCGGGAGCGCGAGATCGCGGCGCTCGGCGAGGCCCTGGATGCCGCGCGAGCGGGCCGGGGCGGCGTGGTGCTGGTCGAGGCGCCGGCCGGGCTGGGCAAGACGAGCCTGCTGCGCGCGGCGACCGAGACCGCCGAGGCGGCCGGCATCCGCTGTCGCCGCGCCCGCGCCGGGGAGCTCGAGCGCGACTTCGCCTACGGCTGCGTGCGCCAGCTGCTGGAGCCGGTCGCCGCGCGGGCGCCCGACGCGGAGCGCGAGCGGCTCTTCGCCGGCGCCGCGGCGCCGGCGCGGGCGCTGCTCGCCCCGGCCGGCCTGCCGCCGGCGTCCGCGGCGGTCGACGGGTCGCTCTCGATCCTCCACGGCCTCTACTGGCTGCTGAACAACCTGGCGTCCGACGGGCCGGTCCTGCTGGTGGTCGACGACCTGCACTGGGCCGACGCCGAGACGCTGCGCTTCCTCGCGTTCCTGGCCCCCCGCCTCGAGGGCCTGCCCCTGGCCGTCCTCGCCTCGACGCGGCCGGAGGAGGGCGTCACGGCCGACCTGGCCCGGCTGGCCGTCGCCCCGGAGGCGACCGTCCTCAGGCCCCAGCCGCTGAGCGCCGCGGCGACCGCCCGCCTCTGCCGGCTGCGCCTCGGCGACCCGGTCGCGGAGGAGTTCGTCGCGGCGTGCCGCATCGCCACGGGCGGGAACCCCTTCTACCTGGAGGCCCTGCTGCGCGAGGCGACCGAGCGGGGGATCGGGACCGACGCGCGGGCGGCGGTGCGCGTGCGGGGCATCGGCCCGGCCGCCGTCGCGCACGCCGTGCTCCTGCGCCTGTCGGGGGCGCCCACGGCGGCGTCGGCCCTGGCGCGCGCGGTCGCGATCCTCGGCGACGGCGCGAGCCTCGCCGAGGCGGCGCGCCTGGCCGGGGAGGACGAGTCCGAGGCCGCGCGGGCGGCGGACCTGATGGCCGGCCTCGGAATCCTGAGGGCCGAGGAGGGCCTCGGCTTCGTCCACCCGATCGTCCGCGAGGCCGTCTACGCCGACATCGGCCCGCGCGAGCGCGCCGAGGCGCACGCGCGGGCCGCCCTGAGCCTGGCCGCGGGCGGCGCCTCCGACGAGCGCGTCGCGGCCCAGATCGTCGCCGCCGAGCCCGCCGGGGACGCCGGCCGCGTCGCGCTCCTGCGCCGGGTGGCCTCCGATGCCCTCGCGCGGGGCGCGCCGGCCGCCGCCGTGGCCTGGCTCCGCCGGGCGCTGGCGGAGCCGCCGCCGGCCGCGGCCCTGGGCGAGGTGCTCCTGGAGCTGGGGTCGGCGGAGCTCCGGGCCGGCGCCCC